>JANYFO010000004.1 GCA_025362635.1 Gemmatimonadaceae bacterium
ATCGATGACGATGATTCTCGCGCCGAAGTAGTCAGCGCGCGATCCAACGCAGGGCCGCCTGATCGTCAGGCGGATTACCGCAGCCGCGAGCATGTCATGCCGAAGATGAAGACCCACAGCGGTGCCAAGAAACGCTTTTCCGTGACCGGTACGGGAAAAATTCGGCGCCTGAAGGCCTACAAGAGCCATATCCTGACCAAGAAAGACGCCAAACGGAAGCGTGGCTTGCGTCGTCCGACGATCGTGACCACGGTCGGCGAAATTAGGCGCATCAAGCGTCTCATTCTGGCCTGAGGAACTCAATCCATGCCTCGCGTCAAATCTAACGTCGTCCGCCTCAAGCGGAAAAAGCAGATCATGAAGCATGCGAAGGGCGCCTACGGCGGCCGGAGCAAGCTTTGGAAGGCAGCAAAGGAAACGGTCGAGCGCGGTTGGCGTTACGCGTATCGCGATCGTAAAAACAAGAAGCGCGATTTCCGTCGCCTGTGGATTATTCGTATCAACGCGGCTGCACGCTCGCACGACATGTCGTACAGCGTCTTTATCAACGGACTGCACGCCGCCGGTATCGAGGTGGATCGTAAGGTCCTCGCCGATCTGGCCGTCCGTGAGCCAGACGCGTTTACGGCCATCGCTGAGTTGGCTCGCAAAGCCTATGAGGCGAATAAAGCAGCCGCCTGATCGCTCGTCGCACTATGATTATTTTCGGGGCCGGCTTCTCTTAGTGAGGCCGGCCCCGCGCGTATCTCCGCTTCTTCCCCCACCTTGTGCAACTTTCCGAATACCTCGCGCAAACGGACGCGCTCGCACACGACGTGCGCGTCATGTTGGACGCATTCGATCCGACCATGCGTGTCGATGACGCGAAAGGGCGACTCAACGCGTTGAAAGACGCACGCGTCGCCGAACTACAGGGAGCGTTGCGTGCGCTTGCGCCAGAAGATCGGCGGGCTGCAGGAGGTGCGTTCAACACGCTGAAAGCGACGTTGCAAACGAATTTTGACGCCTTCGTTGCCCGACATTGCACCAGCGTCACCGCGGCCCCATTTGATGCAACCATGCCGGCACGACGCACGTGGCAAGGCTCGTTGCATCCTGTCACGATTGTGATCGACGAAATCTGCGAAATTTTTCGCGAGCTTGGTTTTACGATAGCACTTGGTCCAGAAGCAGAAACAGAGCGCTATAATTTTGGCGCGCTGAACTTTCCGCCGGATCATCCGGCGATGGAATTACACGATACGTTGTATCTGTCCGATGATACGCTGCTTCGGACGCATACCTCACCGGTGCAAGTCCGCACGCTTCAACAATACGCTCCGCCGGTGCGCGTGCTCGCACCGGGCCAAGTATATCGTCGCGATTTTTTTGATGCGACGCACGCTCCCGCGTTCATGCAACTTGAAGGTCTTGCCGTTGACGAAGGAATCTCGTTCGTCGATTTAAAAGCGACGCTCGCCGAGTTCGCGCGACGTTTTTACGGTGGGACTCGACGCGTACGTTTTGGGCCGTCGTACTTTCCGTTCGTCGAGCCAGGTGCGCAAATGGATGTCGAGGTAGATCTGCGCGACGGCAAAGGCCTCCGTTGGGTTGAAATTCTCGGCTGCGGCATGGTGCATCCCAATGTGCTCGACGCGGCTGGCCTCGATAGTGAAAAATTCACTGGTTGGGCGTTCGGTATGGGTCCCGCTCGCATCGCGATGACACGATACGACATTCACGATATTCGCGTGCTGTACGATTCCGATGTTCGATTTCTGGAGCAATTTGCTCGATGATCGTTTCGCACGAGTGGCTGAAACAGTTTGTCCCGCATGACCTATCCGCAGAGGAGATCGGCGATCTTCTCAGCCGACACTGCGTGACGCTGGATGGTATTCAATCGGTAGGCGCCGATCTGTCAGCCTTTGTCGTCGCGCGTGTCGTGGAGGCAGGTCGACATCCGAATTCCGATCATTTGTGGGTGACGAAGGTCGATGATGGGAGCGGCACGTTGCTTGACGTCGTGTGTGGTGCCCCAAACGTGGTCGCTGGTGCGGCGTATCCGTTTGCACGGAGCGGTACGGTGATGCCCGGCGGACTCAAAATTGAGAAACGAAAAATTCGAGGCGAAACCTCCAACGGCATGCTGTGTTCAGCGCGCGAATTGGGCTTGGGTGAAGAACACAACGGCATTCTGACACTTGAGACGGATGCACCCTCGGGTACACCGTTGCTCGACGTGTTGTCCGCCGGTGATGCACGTCTTGACCTCGATGTACTCCCGAACCGACCAGATTTGTTGTCGCATCGTGGCGTTGCCCGTGAAATTCGGGCCATCACGGGCGCAGCATTTTCGCCGACACCGACGCAAGATTTCGGCGACTTTGCTGCTCCGGCGCATTCACAGCATGACAAACACGAATCCTCGCACAACGGCGTGAGTGTGCGTGTCGATGATTCGGTCAGCTGCCCGCTTTATATCGCGGTTGTGATTCGCGGCGTAAAGGTTGCCCCAAGTCCCTCGTGGTTGGTGCAGCGGCTCGAAAGTATTGGCGTCCGCAGCATCAGCAATGTCGTCGATGCAACGAATTATGTTCTGCACGGTCTCGGACAACCAGTGCATGCATTTGATCTGGCGAAGTTAGCTGGGCAGGCAATCGTGGTTCGTCCAACGCGTCCCGGTGAATCCATCGTGACGCTCGATGGTGTCACGCGTGCGATTGCGGAGGGCACGACCGTGATCTGCGACGCCGAACGTCCGGTTGCCCTCGCCGGCGTGATGGGTGGGCGTGAGTCGCAAGTGACCGAGACCACAACGGATGTGCTGCTCGAAGTGGCTGTTTTCCTGCCGCAATTCGTGCGCCGCGTGCGACGCGACGTTGGGTTGAGTACTGATGCCAGCTATCGATATGAGCGTGGCATCGACGCTGGCGCGGCAAGTGAAAGCGCAATGTTTGGCGCAGCGATGATTGCCAACGTTGCGGGCGGGAATCTCGAGACGATGTTAGTCGTGGGTACACATCCGGCCACGCATGCAGCCATTCAATTGCGCCCGCACCGACTCGCACGCGTACTCGGCGTTGTCGTACCAGTGGAAGAGATTATCGCGCGGTTGGAAGTGTTGGGGTGCGCGGTCGCGGAGGCCAGCGATGTGTTGCACGTGACGCCACCGTCGTGGCGCCACGATCTGGGGCTCGAAGTAGACCTCATTGAAGAAGTTGCGCGACTCCTTGGTTTTGATACGCTCCCGAACGAGCTGCGTCCGTTTCGCGTCGGTGCCACGCCGGATCATCCGCTGCATGTGATGGGGCGTCGCGTGCGAGACACGCTCGTTTCGCTCGGACTTGCGGAAGTGCGACCGATGCCTTTTACGAGCGTCGGCACGACCGATACGCCTCGTGTGCGAAATCCCTTGGCGGACGACGAACCATTTCTGCGTGCGTCGTTACTTGATACGCTGGCGCGCCGTGCTGAGTACAACCTGTCGCGCATGCAAGGCAACGTTCGTCTTTTTGAGGTGGGCAACGCCTTCGTCGCATCGCAAGAGCGATTGCCGCGCGAAGAGACGCGTGTCGCCGCACTGATCATGGGTGCGCGTCGACCGTCACATTTTTCGGAGCCACAACCGCCTGCCTTTGATGTGTGGGATGCGAAAGCCATGGCCGAACGGCTGCTTGCCGCGGCCTTTCTCGGAGAAAACGCGTTGTTTCTTGATGGCGAAGCTGACTGCATCTGGACATTACACATCGAAGGTCGTGGGGCGGTGGGTCGCGTTGTGCGCGTGATACTTGATCAGCCGGTATGGGCGAGCGAGGCATTCGGTGTCGAAATCACATTGGGTGTCGTCGACTCCACCGATGTTGCCGTGCACGGGGCACACGCGCACGGGGGCGGCGCGAATACCGCGCAGGCAACACACGTGGTATCGTCGAAGCGTTATCGCGCGCTGCCTGATACACCGGCCGCCGAGTTTGACTTGGCGCTCGTCGTGCCGGACGAAACGACAGCAGCGACTGTTGAACACACCTTACAACGTGTGGGCGGCGATCTGTTGGAGCGCGTTGCGCTTTTTGACGAATTTCGCGGCGCGGGAATTCCTGATGGTCACCGGAGTCTCGCGTGGCGATTAACCTTTCGACATCCTGAACGCACGCTCCGAGATAAGGAAATTGATGGTCGTCGCGCAAAACTTCTC
>JANYFO010000035.1 GCA_025362635.1 Gemmatimonadaceae bacterium
GAACTCGAAAAGGCCGGCTTCACTGCGGTGCCCTCGAAAATGGTACGCCCGCCGCGCATCAAAGAAGCGCCGGTTGCAATGGAGTGCAAGCTGGTGCAAATCATAGAGCTCGGCCGCATAACGAAAAAACCCGGTGCGCGACCAGTAGGACGCCGTCTCCGTATGTTCGGGCACCGTGAACGTCATGCGCTCGTCGCGCGATTGCGCCACGCACAGGAGCGCCGTCAGCCCATAGGGTGACGCCCAGCGTGCGTGACGTGCATCGACGAGAATTTTTTCGTCGAGCGGGATGGGCGCGAGCTGCTCGATGACGTGTTCAAACGACTGTTCGTCGAGCGATGGCGGCACGTTGATGACGGTCGTCACGTGGCGCTGAGCTCCCCTCGCAGATGATTCGCTAGGCCGGTTGCCCCGCGATGTTCGACATTGCGCGATGCGGCTCGATTCGCCGCGGCCATCGCATCCGTCAACATATCACCCGCGAGCAGTCTTGAGAAATGGGTTGCGCCCCAAACGTCACCGCAGCCAGTCGGATCTCCCGGCCCGTCAATACGAGGCGGCACCGAGGGGATCAGCGCGGTACGTACGGCACCAAAGGCCCCGGCGCCGCCTCGAGAACTCGTGGAGAGACTGGATGTGGTGCCACCGCGCGCGGGCAGATCGGACAGCTTTTCGAATCCCGGTGCTGCCACATACACGGCGCCGCGCTTTCCGAGCGTCACGCAAAGGCACGAACAGCCAGCGGCCATCGCCGTTGCGGCCAATGCGAGTGGATCCGGCGCCATCATCGCGAGTTCGTCCTCGTTAACCTGCAACACATCAAAACATCCGCACCACGACGCGACGTCAGACAGCGGGCGCGCAATGCGCAGCCCATCAGGTTGCACGGAGTACACGAGCATGTGCAGATCACAATACATCGGTCCCGCAAACTGCGCGCGCAATAGCTGCGTCGTTTCGAGATCGAGCTCCCACCCACTCAAAAAGTTGATATAGAGCGCATCTAAGCGCGCCGCTTCAACGGCGGTCTTGAGACCAAGCCACGTCCAAGCGGGAACGCCTCCCGAAAGGAATTCACTGCGCCGCTCGTCATCGAGGTATCGCAACTCCACGCGATTGTTCGGCACCGGCACCTCAATCAGTGCGGCATCGGCCGCGATACGCTTCAGTGAGCGACAATACGCCCTCGCGCTCTCTGCGAGATCAAACCCAATTTTGATGATGGGCACAATCTCCCAGTCGTCGTTAAGGGCCGCGTCGAGTCCACTCAGCGCGTACGTGATGCCACCCCATTCTTGTATGGGCACGTCGCGTTTATCTCGACCATAAATCACGTCCCACACGATAGAGCCGATGACACCGACTCGGCGTTTTCGTGTGGTCGACGTTGCCGTTGGCGACAACGACACGCTCACGAAACCATCTGCGCTCGGAACGCGGCCACCGCACCAACGACGCCCGCTGTTCCCGGCAACTCACCGGGCACGATGCGCACAGCTTGCACTGCCGGTCGGAATGCGCGACGTCGCACTTCCATGCGCAACGGTTCGAAGAGCGCCTCGCCGGCCAACGTCACCCCTCCGGCGATCACCACAACATCAGGATTAAAAATATTCAGCAAGTTGGCGATGCCGGTGCCTAAAAACCGCGCGGTATCGCGTACCACTTCGCGTGCGATGACATCACCTTGCGACGCGGCATCATAAACGGTTTGCGCCGTAATACGCGAGACGTCGCCATCGACCATGTCGGGTAGCATCGACGGTTGATCAAACGCCAACGCTTCCCGCGCACGCTCCGCGATCGCAGGGCCAGAGGCATATGCTTCGAGACAACCATAGTTGCCGCAGCCGCAGCGTCGACCCGTTTGATCGATGGTGATATGCCCGAGCTCACCCGCCATATCGCTCGAACCATGATACAACTTGCCGTCGAGGATTAATCCGCCACCAATGCCGGTGCCGATGGTGATGCCCACCACGTTGCGTCCTCCGCGCGCGGCGCCAATCCACCATTCGCCATACGTCGCGCAATTGGCGTCATTGTCGATGGCAGCGGGCAGCCCAGTCAGTGCGGCCATGCGATCTCGCAGCGGCACGTTATTCCACTTCAAATTCGGTGCGACGAGCACAATACCGTTCTCGCGATCAAGCGGTCCAGGGGCGCCGATGCCAACGCCGCGAAACGCACTGCGCGGGGCCCCGGTCTCCTGCATCGCCGTGGTGATGGTGGTCTCGACCATCTCCGCCATCCGCGCGATAACACGGTCTACGCCTTCTTCTGACCGCGTGGGTTGGCTGTGCATGCCAAACTGCTGCGTGCCATCATTGGTCATGGCGCCAACAACAATGTTGGTGCCGCCGAGATCGACGCCGACGAAAAGGTGGTTTGCGGACATTTGGAAAAATAGTCCG
>JANYFO010000040.1 GCA_025362635.1 Gemmatimonadaceae bacterium
GCCACCATCGGCCACGCAGCGCAAACCGCTATCGCGCAACGCCACACGCTCATACGGGAAACAGTCCATCAATCGATAAATATCGTTCGCCCGTGTCGTAGCAAAACGTCAGCACGCGCGCGCCGTCCGCCATCTCCGGAATTTTTTGTGCAACCGCAGACAACGACGCACCGCTCGAGATACCAATGAAAATGCCTTCTTCTTTAGCGGCGCGCTGCGTGTAACTAAAGGCGTCTTCTTCCGTCACCTGAATTGTGCCGTCCAGCGTATCACGATGCAGATTGTTCGGAATGAACCCTGCGCCAACGCCCTGAATTTTGTGCGGGCTATGCGTACCGCCGCTGATAATGGGCGACTTTGCTGGCTCCACGGCAAACGACTTGAGTTGTGGGAAGTGCTTTTTCAACTCCTCGCTACAGGCCGTCATGTGGCCACCCGTGCCCACACCGGTAATGAGGTAATCAAGCCCATCTGGAAAATCAGCAAGAATTTCCGGCACAGTGGTCTCCACGTGCGCACGAATGTTGGCGGGGTTATCGAACTGTTGCGGCATCCATGAATTGGGTGTGGCCGCGATGAGTTCGCCAGCGCGCTCGATCGCACCCTTCATCCCCTTCTCGCGCGGCGTGAGATCAAAAGTGGCACCATACGCGGCCATAATGCGTCGGCGTTCGATCGACATCGACTCGGGCATCACCAACACCAATTTGTATCCCTTCACCGCTGCAACCATCGCCAGTCCAATGCCTGTATTGCCAGACGTTGGCTCAATAATGACACTCTCCTTGTTCAGCAAACCACGCTGCTCCGCATCTTCGATCATCGCTAAGGCGATGCGATCTTTAATACTTGCGCCAGGATTTGCGCGCTCAAGTTTCATCCACACTTGCACACGTGGATCAAACAATCGTTGGATCCGCACATGCGGAGTGTTGCCGATGGTATTGAGAATCGTGTTGGCGCGCATGTGCTGCTCTCCGTGAAGGTATGGGTGTACGCTGCACTTAAATATGAAATTCGATCCCGTCGTCGTCGGACGGACGTTGCTCCACACGACTGCTAAACTGCACAATGGAACGCGGTGGTATTGACGCCGTGAGCCACACGTTGCCGCCGATAATTGAGCCTTCGCCAACCACCGTGTTGCCGCCCAAAATTGTCGCGTTGGCATAAATCACCACATCATTTTCGATAGTGGGATGTCGCTTCCGACTTGCATATCGCTTGCTCACCGCGAGTGCGCCGAGTGTTACGCCTTGGTAAATGCGCACACGTTCGCCGATGGTGCTGGTTTCGCCAATCACGACCCCGGTTCCATGGTCGATCGCGAACCCTTGACCGATGACAGCACCCGGATGAATGTCGATGCCCGTTTCGCCATGCGCCCATTCTGACAGCAAGCGTGGGAAGAGCGGGACACGGAGTTGATATAACTCGTGCGCGAAGCGATGGACTGCAGTGGCGAGAAAACCGGGATATGCCAGCACGACTTCTTCCATACTTTCCGCTGCTGGATCGACCGCAAGAATTGCCTGCGCATCGGCCAGCAACGCCACGTGCACTGCAGAGAGCTTGTCAAGAAATGCCGACGCTACGTGTGCAGCATCTTCCACCAATGGTGAAATTGCTGCATGCAACAATGCTTCAATTTTCTGTGCATCCTCACGAACTGTACCCGAGGCAATTCGCTCGCCACGCGCAAATTGTGGAAACAACAATGCAAGCGTGCGCAGCGCGAAATCCTCCGCCATAGCGCGAATGGGACGCGGCGGCGCAAACAATGCGCGCTCCTCGGCCAAGACGTCAACAAACGTGGACCACGACGGCGACAACGGCAGATCAGCCATGAGCGTTAACGCAGTGGAAGATGAAACTCGAATGCTACACAATTACCAGTCACGTTCCATCCGGGCGATTCGATCCTGTTCCGCCTTCGCAACGTAGCACTGCATACCAATCGGTAATAGACCAGCGCGGCGCAGGACGCGCTTGTACCATGCGGCAGGCTGTGGCGAGGGCCAATCCGTGTCCCCTTCAAACGCGTCCCCTTTCGCAAAAATTTCCAGATAGGCCACGCCTCCGGTGCGCGCCGCAACCTGTGCCATACCGTGCGTAAACTGCGCAACATTGAGATAGTTCAGCATGCCGCAACACACCACCACATCGTACGTGTCACGCAACGGCAACGCGTTTAACTGCTCGATACCACCGAGATGCAATCCGCGGCGTGCGCCGTACCGCGCAATGGCGTACGTACTCGGATCAACGCCGTCATACTTCACGCGCGGCAACAATTTCTTCAGGACGGGTTGCCAGTTGCCCTCCCCTGCGCCCACATCAAGCACGCTACGAACGGGCCGACCGAGTACCCATTCGGCGGTGTGTATAACGAAGCGTACCTGTCGAAGCAGCTCGATCGGCGACTTTACGCGATGGCGTGGATGACGATACCATTTATCGAAATACGCGCGATCATACCGTGCACCAGCCCCCGTATCGGTTGAATCGCGCAACCGCTTTTTACTCAAAGCATCCCCCAGAACGCGCGATCAATATCAATCGCAAAGCGCCACTGTCCGTGGCGCAACCCGCGTGCAACGTCAACGCGTAACAAGTCAAAAAAGAACAGTGTGCCGAGTCCGACGGATGGATAAACACCGGCAACCGGAGACGGCACACTACGCAGGCCTGACGCAATGGCAATGGCTTGCACAAACGGTGCGAGCGTGATGTGCGCTGGCGATTGACCGAAGCGACCTAATTTGATACCAGGTGCTGGAACCGGTTGCCGCACTTCTAAACGTTGCGACACGTACGCACGCGTTGCGAATTGACTGAAATTGTAACCGGGTGCAGACCACGGACCACCGGCGAACGCTAGCCATTGCGGCGGGAGCGCACGACCTCCGGCGAGTGCCACTTCGCTCTGCGTCATAAGTGTGCGGTCGCCGCTCGTTTTACGTTCGATGCGCAGCGTTGCTGACATGCGTGCGACCAACGGAGCGACGTGCATTGCCGATCCGTCGGAACCCGTTAGCGCGCCAACCGATGAAACGACGTTCCACAAGCCGCGCGTGGCGCGGTCGCCGTCGGGCACCCATCCCCCCGAACCCCGGAGTTCTGCGCGCGCACCAGCAATGCGCCACGCGGGCAGCACGGGCTTAAAGGCACCGGAAATCGGTGCTGCCGCGAGTCGCACCGGTGCGTCGGATTCGTACGCAACACGAAGCGTCCATGGGTCGCGCGGATCGCGTCGCAACATCACGCCCACTGCCCGCATATCGACCTGCGTCGTGTAGTCGCTGCCAAATGCTTGCGCTGCCATCGAATTGGTCACGCCCGCGCGTTCCGCCGCCGCGAGGTCGCGATAGTCTCGTTCGATAAACACTTGCGTGAGTGGAACGCGACCAAATGCCGGTGTGCGGCCGAGTGCGAAAAATCCCTTTACTTCGTGATCGGAGAAACCGTAGCGTGCGCGACCAGCAAGCATCCACCCGTTTGCGAAGTGTCCCGCCGCACCCGCGCCCAGCGCAAATCCTTCCGCGCGAGAAAATCGCGCGAGATCGCTAATGCCGCGTCCCGTCACTGACGCGCGCGCTGGTCGCGAGAGCAGCGATGCACGCACGGCCAGCTCCGCTTGTTCTCGCGCGCGTACCACGTCTTCGCTGCTGGCGATTTGAATATTGAACGGGAGAACGTCTGCAATGCGTCCTTCAAAATGATGCGCGCGCAAGGAGTCGCGCGGCAACGAACTCCAGCGCGGCATCTCCAGCGTTGCGGCCGGCAACCGTTCATTGACTGTGTAGTTCGTGACGTCCCAATGCCCACGCACGATGCCACGAATGGGGATGTCCAGCCACGTACTACCGCGTGACACTTCAACTTCTTGTCGACGAGGTAACCAATATTTATCGCGAATCAACCCATTCTCGAGTGTGACAACGAGCGTTTCGATACGCTTGTCGATGATCGCGGCGCGCGTGAACGTCATTGACAATTTGACGACCGCACCGGTTTCACGATCAAGATAGACAGAGCCAATTGCCGCCGGTTGTGATGCATCGCGCGGCCGAAATTTCACTTCGTCCACGAGAATTTCACGACCCGGGAAACTGATGCGGAGCGGACTCCCGCGTTCGAATTCGTACAACGCGCGCGCGCTCGCCGCGAGTGGATGCGGCACGTCGCGCACGTCCTGTCCATCACCCAAACGAATACGATCCGGCAAATTGTCGAGAATGACGCCATAGCGATCGCGATAATAGCCGACATCCGCAGGTAAGAGCGTAGTGTCGCGTCGTCCAACAAGTTGCTGAGCACTGCGACCCGGTTGCCACCACGCGATGGTGAGTGCCAACTCTTCGCTCTGCACCACCTTGGGCGGAATAATCAGCCCTTCACCAATTTGTGCGAGAAAAGCAAGAAAGCCGTGCGCATTTGCTTGATAGCTCAACAGCGTGCTATCGGCCAATTGTACACCGCGCCGAGCAGTAGCGCGATCAACGAGAGAGTCGGCGACAGCGTCGCTCCAACGTTTGTCTCTAACGCTGCTGCGCGAGGGCGCCGATTGCGCGGAGAGCGTGGCGGCAACGCCGAGCGCCAGACACGCGGCCACGAAGTGTGTGCGAACGACGGGGCATCTCGTGTGGTTGCGGTCGGGACTGGCGGGCGGATGCATATGCGGCGGGAATGTAATCATCTCGCTGTGCATACCCGACGTGTACGGCGGCGTTCGCAGATCTCGCTACCGTCGCGTTCCCGGTAGCCCGCGAGACGCAGCGGTCGGCGGTTCCAACAAATCGAGCCCTGCGCGCAATGCGGGATCATCACGCAGTGCGAAGCGCAGAAGTGATTCTGGCTCACGCTGAATCTCCAACACACGGGCCGTTGCCAATCGTGTGGCGACCGGCACCCATGGCGCACGGGACAGATCGCGACGTCGCTTTGACGGAGCAGACGGCTGCACCACTCGCGCTCGCAGTCGCGTCTCGAGCTCCGTTACCGGTGTGGTGGTCCAACCCTCGCGTACCGCGAGCATTGCTGCCGAATCGGCAATCGTTGACGCGCTCAACAGCTGCGCTGGCGTCCAGTCATGCGGCACCGCAAATGGGTCAGATCGCGTTGCATCGATCAGCGACACGTCCGGCAACAAACCACCGCGAGCGTCTTTTCCCGTTCCTACTCGACGCTGGAGCGCATTGCCATTGGGCGTCAGCCATCGCGCGGTCGTTAATCGCAGCGAGAATTCTGGCGTCAGTCGTACCACGCGCTGCACCACACCCTTGCCGTACGTCGGCGCGCCGACCAGCAGCGCCCGTCCATGCTCACGCAGAGCGGCCGCAATCACTTCCGATGCACTCGCCGTACCCCCGTCCACCAAAATCGTTAACGGCATGGTCGGCCAGCGCGACACTCGTCCCCTATGCCGTTCCGGTGGCACCGCACCGCGACTCGCTAACGACGCGACCACCGCACCGCGCGGCAAAAAAAGTCCCGCGACATTCACGCCCTCGTCAAACAAGCCGCCGCCGTTGCCGCGCAAGTCCAACACCAATGACCGTGCACCACGCTGTCGCAATGCATCGACGTCTTGCTCGACTTCGGCAGACGCCTTCGAGGTGATCGACGCGAGACGCACATAGCCGATGGAATCTGCAAGCATCGCCGCATCAGCAACCGCAGGCACGTGCCATTGTCCGCGACGCAGCGCGACCCGCACGGTATCGCCCGTTGGCGCGCGCCACACCACGAGACGCGCAGTATCAAGTGGTGTGGCACTCGTATCCGACGCACGACGGCCCCACCCCTCAGCAACAGGAATCGCATTCACCGTAAGAACGCGATCACCAGCCCGCAAACCAGCCGACACGGCCGGCGAACCGACGGCCACTCGGACTACGCTGACCACGCCCGCTTGGGTGCGTAGCGTCAGCCCGAACCCCTGCCCCTCGCCCTGCAGCGATCCTCGATACCGTTGATAGCCGTCGGGCTTCAGCAACGCAGCATACGGGTCGTGCAACTCGCGCAGCATTCCCGACACGGCGCGCTTGATCAATTCCTCACTCGGTAGCGAATCCAACGCATTCGCGCGCACCGAGTCGATCGCCGTCGACAGCAGGCGACCGTCCACCCATTCATCGCGGTCACGCACCCGATGCGCGCCAAACACGCTGCCAAGCGCGAAGGTGGTGCCGAGCACGAGTACGGCGGTAGTGACAACAACGACGACGCGAACGTTCACACAGTCTCCAAAGAGCAACGAGGCAACAACCATCCAACGGGATAGTGGCGTCAACCGGTGCACGACTCATACCATAGAATGCTACGATCCGCTCACGGGTCGCGTCACTGCTCAATCTGAAGACGAGTCGGCTCGCCTGTTCGCCCGTCCGCGGTACGCCTTCCTTTCCCGTCTGTTCTCTTTGTGGTTTCTCCTTCCCTGGGCGCAAAATGGCCGTCGGGCTCCTTTGTTTGCCGCTCTTTTGACGAGCGCGCGCGACGGCGAGAAGCGCCATAAAAGTTGCAGGCGAGGGAAAGGGATGTGCGGCGTGCTGCTTGCATTTTTTTTCGCGGTGTCCTCCAGCCAGGGGCAAACCACCGACTCGTCGTTTGTTATGAAACATCGGAGCGCGACCATTGGCGCGGTCGGTATGGTCTCGACGCTCGTGCTATTTTCGGCAGACGAAAGCCTCCTGCGTCGATTGCGCACGCCGTCGTTGCAGAACAACCTGACCCTGCACAACACTGCAGATTTCTTCAACGCTCTTGGCGGACCCGGCGCTGTCATCGCGAGCGCGACGTTACTCGGCACGGGTTTGCTTTCGCACAACGTGACCGTCACGCAGCTCGGCGTGCGGAGTAGCCAAGCGCTCCGTATTGGCAGCACGGCGACGGCTATGCTAAAAGGTGCATT
>JANYFO010000074.1 GCA_025362635.1 Gemmatimonadaceae bacterium
TACAAAGTCCGTACAACGAAACCCCCTCTGCCAATATGATGTGAGACGATTTCCATCGCCTAATTAGAGAGCATATTCTAGGGGCGCAGGAGGTCGCACTGATGTCGAGTTCATCCAGGAGTCCGGTCGTCGAAACGGGTGTCACCGCGCGGTCGGGTCGGCGGCGGTTGACGGTCGAATACAAAACGTGGCTCGTAGAAGAGGCCGAGCGCTTGCGCGAGAGCGGCGATGTCGGCGCGTTCTTGCGGCGCGAAGGAGTGTATTCCTTGCAATTGGCGGCGCAGCCGAATGCGGTGTGGACGTGGGATATCACCGAACTCAAAGGGCCGAACAAAGGCGATCACGACAAGGCCACACCTGAATCATCTCGAAACTCTTGGGCGGCTCGGATGCGAGTCGGTATCCCTGCGACATGAACGGCTTGAAATCAGTTGGCTCAAAGATCTGATGCGGCACGTGTTTCTTTAAATAGTCGCCGATCGATACCGGCGCACCAACCACAAACATGTCTTTGAATGTTTTCTTCAAAACCTGCCGTGTGTGTCAGCAGATGATGCATCGTCACCTTGCTTGCCGAGCGCCGCCGGAATCGTGAAGTCGAGATGGCGGTTGATGTCGCGATCACGATTGATTTTCCCTTGTTCAACCAGCTGCATCAGCGCGGTCCATGAGAACGTCTTGGAGATGGACCCGATCCGAAAGAGCGTAGTGTCCGTGGTCACCGCCGTGCGCCGATTTACGTCCGACTAGCCAAATCCTTTCGTGAACTTCACCTTACCGTCCTCTACCACGCTCACCACGCTCACCACGCTCACCACCGTACCGGCAACATCGGAGCGTCGCAGCTGGATCGGTATGAGGCCGTCGAGAAATGCTTCGATGTCGGGCGCGGTGAGTGGTCGCGCCTGGGCGAGCGCATCGCGCGGTGCATTGAGCGCGAGAATCGCCAAGGACCATCAGTGGTGTGCGCAGCGTCTGCATCATTAGTTGGCGCCTCAACTATTTAGTGGACGGCGGCGTCTGCTTGAGCCACACGAAACGATGCAGGAAGTCTGCTGTGCGCTCGTACATGTCGAGCATGCGGCGATGTACTGCCGCTTCGTGCATGTCGTCCGGTACCATGAGAAGTTCGAAGTAGATATTGCGCGCGCGTAATAGCGGAATGAGCCCCATCGTCTGCGAGGCATCCAAATTTCGGTCATCATCACCTTGCCACAAAAGGACCGGCGATTTCCACGTATCAATCGCGGCGATGGGCGACGACCGATACGCGACAGAACTGTCCGTGATCGTATTCGTATACAGATGCAAGCCTGCAAGGTCAGCACCGGCCACGAAGATGTCTGAATTGCGCGCGAGCGCCTGCGCCGTAAGCAAGCCGCCATACGATTGTCCGTAGATGCCAACGTGCGTGGGATCAACATCCGCGCGCGATTGCAAATACTTTGCGCCGGCAACGACATCCTGATACTCGGCATTTCCGTTCACAAAAGTACCGGGTGCGTTTGTAAACGATTTCCCGTATCCGATACCCATGCGGTAGTTAACAGAGATCACCACATACCCTTGATCGGCGAGCCACTGATTAAATGCGTACATGAAGGTGTATGGCTGCATGTAGTGGTATGTCGGAAGCATCTGACGCGGTGGGCCTCCGTGCACAAACACCAAAGCCGGACGTCGTTCACCGGGCTTCATATTTTTGGGTAGGAATAGCTGGTTATGGATCTCCATCCCGTCAGCCGCTTTGGTGATCACCATCTCCGGCAGCACATGCGACGCCGTCGGGAAATCTTTGGGCAGCGTTGGAAAAATCACACGCGCCTTTCCGGTTTCGCTGGCCATTACTGTCACAGACGGAGGCAGCGCTGCACCATACGAGAAGTAGGCGAGGTGTTTCCCCGAAGAGAGCGGTGTCGCATCGGTTTCTGTATCGTGGCCGAGCGTGAGCTGTTTCGGCGTTCCTCCGCTCACGGGCACCGACCAGACATGACGATGCTCGATATCGGTCGCGTTCGTGTGATAGAGAAGCGATTGCCCGTCGGCAGAAATCGCACTGCCTTCAATGAGGCCATCGGTGGTGGTCAATCGCACCGGCGCCGGATTGCCTGCGGCCGTCAGACTCACGCTATAAAAACGATCCCATTCGTCGCTCGGGACCTGCACGGGGAAGACGATCTTCTCACCCGCCAAACGCATGTTGCCGATGCTGGCAAAGAGCGCGTCGCCGGCCTGGTTGTGCCACACCTCACGCGCCGTACGCGCGGTGACATCCGCGATCATAAATGATTGCGTGTAGCCGCCGTAAAATGCGGCGCTGTACAACCCTGGTGACGTGAGCAACGGATTGCTCGATGCGGCGCCACCGCGCCCTCCTCCACTACGTCCGAAGCCGCTGGCACGCGCGCTACCACACCCGGATTCCAAGTCCATAATCACCTTGCTGTTCGCTGTCGGCGGCGTGGCTGCTGCACCTGCCGGGAATCCAATGCCCCCGTCCCCCTGCTGCGCCTGTCGACCGAATGGCACTCCGGGTCGCCGACTGAAAAAGAGTCGTTTGCCATCCGCGAACCACATCGGACTCGCATCGCAATCAAAACTCGGCGCGATGTAATCCACCGTGCGAGTCTTCCCATCATATACGCCGATGAGTGAATGATTCAGACGGAGACTGACGAACGCGATCTTCGAACCGTCAGGCGACCACCGCGGGTTCACATTGCTCCCCCACAGCTTGATGAACGGAAAGCCGCCGGTGTCCATCGCTGTCCGTATGCCGCCACGCGTGAGACTGACCCGATAAAGCTGGCCGTCTCTCGAGGCGATAGCGAAGCGTCCGTCTGGTGAGGGCACGAATCCGTCACCGCTCACCACACGCCATGCCGGTCCACCGCTCGTCTTCACCGTCCACGTGGCATAGTCGCCGCCGTCGGGATTGTGCGACGGATTCGCAATCCACCCTTGGCGATTCGGTGCCGTGCCGCGCACGAACAACACCGTCGATCCATCATCCGAGAGCGACAGCGTCGGAATTTCATTGCCGTCGTCCTTCAGAAAACTCGTCAGGCGCACCGGCGTGAAGTCGGGCGCTACCGCTGTGTAGATGTTACGCATCCCGCGTTCATAGGCGATCCAAGCAATGCGGTCGGTTTTCTTCGCGGTCACCAGATCCGTGGGGAACGCGTGATTTAGGAACTGCGCAATGGTGGGCTTCTCTTGTGCACCGAGGTGCGGCGCGACTTGCGGCGCGAGCGCCAGAGAGAGCGACAACATCGCAACAACAGCGACGCGATGCATGAACAGCCTATGAAATGGGAGGGTGCGGGAGAAGGCGGTCGGCTGAACGTACGGCGCTCGTGACGGATAAGCGAGGGGTTCCATGGCTATACACCACTATGGCCGCCATAATGGTTGTTCTTGCGGTATACCAAAAAGGGTCGTATGTTCGCGCGTACCCGATTTGAAACTGCACCCACCCCACCGCATGAACCAGACGCTCCACCACAGCACCAACGCCAATCCGCTGGCCACCGCACGTGAATCAGACGCGGCCGGCGCGATCGAAGTGCGCACGATCACCACATTGTCAGAGTTTCAGGCATGCGTGGAATTGCAGGAAGACGTCTGGGGGCCGGGATTCACCGACCGCGTGCCCGCCTCGCTCCTCCACGTCGCCGCTGATATCGGCGGCGTTGTCATTGGCGCGTTTCAGCGGGGCGTACTGATCGGAATGGTCTTTGGCGTCGCCGGCTTCGACGGTGGTGAACGCGTGCACTGGTCGCACATGCTTGCCGTCCGTGGGTCGGCGCGCGATCTCGGTGTTGGTCGGACGCTGAAGGAGGCGCAACGCGAGACGCTCGCGCAACGCGGCGTAACGCGCATGTCCTGGACATTCGATCCGCTGGTCGCCAAAAATGCATTTCTCAATCTCAATCGACTCGGCGCTCGTGTGGTGCGGTACGTCAACGACATGTACGGCACCTCGACGAGTCCATTGCACCACGGTACGCCAACCGACCGACTCATTGTCACTGTCGACACGCGCGCCACAGCGCCGATGCACACCGTGATCGACTGCGAGCCGCAGCGTCAGCCCATGCTCACGATAACCCTGAGCGCCGACGACGTGGCCGTGAACACGGCCGTGCCGCCGCCATCACTCTGGATTGAGGTGCCAAGTGACGTGCAGCGTGTGCGCGAGCACGCGCCCGAGGCGGTCGCAGCATGGCGTCTCGCGGTTCGCAATCATTTCACCTGGGCGCTTGATCATGGCTACGAAGTCCAGGCCCTCGAACGCGACGTCAACGCGTCACGCGCATTCTACCTATTGAGCCGAGATGCAAAGGCATGAGCGACGCGATCACCACGACGAAGACTGGCTTTCATATCGATCGCATTGTCCTTCGCGAAATTCGCCTCAAGCTTCGCGAGCCGTTTCGCATTTCCTCAGGGGTGATGGCTGAGCGTCGCATCGCGTTGCTGCAGCTGCACGACGCGAGCGGTGCGAGCGCATGGTCGGAGTGCGTCGCGTTTCAACTGCCCATCTATACCTCAGAAACGATCGACGGTGCGTGGATAGCGATCCGTGAATGGCTTGCACCACGCGTACTCGGACAAACGTTCGACAGCCCGGCCGCGATTCATGGTGTGCTCGACAAAAACATTCGTGGGCATCACATGGCCAAGGCTGCCGTGGAGATGGGGTGCTGGGGTCTTGCGGCCACGGTCAATGGGTCGTCGCTCTCGGCCTTGCTCGGCGGTACGCGTGATCGCGTGCCCACCGGTATTTCGCTGGGCATCCAACCCGAGCGGGCGCTATTGGTCGAGCGCGCGCTCGCTGCGGTTGCGGCAGGATATCGAAAAATCAAAATCAAGATTCAACCCAACCAAGATGTCGCATACGTCCGCGCAGTCCGGGAGGCGCTGGGCGACCGCGTCGGCATCATGGCTGATGCCAACTCGGCGTACACACTGGATGACATTGAACATCTTGCACAACTCGACGCGTTCGATCTGATCATGCTGGAACAGCCGCTTGGTGATGATGACCTCGTTCGTCACGCCACATTGCAACGGCGCATGACCACGCGTATCTGCCTTGATGAATCGATTACCTCCGTCAATCGCGCGGAGGACATGATCGCGTTGCAGAGTGGTCGCATCATCAACATCAAGCCTGGTCGTGTCGCCGGATTCACTGCGGCAAAGGCCATTCACGACATTGCACAACACGCCGGGATGCCGGTGTGGTGCGGCGGTATGCTCGAAAGCGGCATTGGGCGCGCGTACAACGTCGCACTCGCATCGCTGCCAAATTTTTCACTCCCCGGCGATTTAAGCCCGAGCGCGCGCTATTGGGAACGCGACATCGTCTCGCCCGAATGGACCATGGACGACGATGGGATGGTGCATGTCCCGCGCAATGCAGCGGGAATCGGTGTGACGGTGGACCTCGAGATGGTGGACGCGCTGACCGTGCGTATCGAGGAGTTACGACCGTGATCTTCAACACGCTCGGCGTCTCCCCTGCACTGCGAGAACGACTGATCGCCATTCGCCGCGACTTGCATCAACATCCAGAACTGGCGTTTGCCGAAACGCGAACACGCGATGTGCTCGAACGTGAACTGTTGCGACTCTCCCCCGTTCGCATCGATCGCGTCGCCACGACCGGGTTGATTGCGCGGATCGCTGGTAAAGATCCACACGCTCCGGTTGTTGCCCTGCGCGGGGATATCGACGCGCTCCCGATTCGCGAGGCGACAGGGTTGCCGTTTGCGTCGCACATCGATGGCGCGATGCACGCGTGCGGGCATGATGTGCACGCCGCCTGGACACTCGGCGCCGCTACGCTGTTGCGTGAGCAACCCGCCGAAGGCGACGTGTTGATCGTAATGCAGCCCGGTGAAGAAATCGGCGAAGGCGCGCGAGCCGTGCTGCAGTCAGGATTGCTCGACGACGTCCAGGCGATCTTTGGCGCGCATGTCGATCGTCGCTTTGTCGTCGGGCAAGTGGTGGCGCAGGCCGGACCACTCGCAGCATCGACTGATGTCTTTGATATCGTATTGATCGGGAAGGGCGCACACGGTGCGCGACCGCATGAGTCGGCCGACCCGGTTGTGTGCATGGCATCGGTGATCTCCGCACTGCAAACCATCGTCGCGCGCCGAGTGAACCCTGCAGCGCCGGCCGTTGTGACTGTCGGCATGATCACTGCCGGATCAGCGCCAAACATCATCCCCGAACAGGTCGAGTTGCGTGGGACGCTTCGCGCGACGGACGAGGTCACACGTGCGCTGTTGCAGGACGAACTCCGCCAAATCTGCACGCACATTGCGGCAGCGCATCGCGTGACCGCACGCGTGACGTTCAGCGGCGGTGTTCCACCGGTAGTGAACGGAGTACATGCTGCGGCATGGGCCGCCGAAGCCGCAGCGCACGTGCTTGGAGCCGACGCAGTGGTACGACTCGGCTACACCAACATGGCCGGGGAGGATTTTGCCTTTTATCAAGAGCGGATCCCCGGCTGCTTTCTGCGAGTGGGCGCGCGCAATGCTGATGAAGAAGTAATTGCCGCGCACTCACCACGATTCGACGTTGCGGAGGACGCAATTGCCGTCGGCGCAGCGGTGTTGGCGGAGTGCGCACGACGCGCGTCATCGTCACTCAACGCCGGCGCACGATGATGCACACACGGCAACCGTCACGTCATCCACACAGAGGCAATCAGAAATGACCGACAACACGCGTACTCGTTTTTTCACGGTACGTCACACGCTGTTCCTGCTCGTGTGCTTTACAGCCGGCGCCTGCAATAATACGCGAATCGCGAAGAGCGGCAGTCCGCCGTCGACAGATGCGCCTTATGACCTGATCATCGCCAACGGTCGCATCGTCGATGGTGCGGGAAATGCATGGTTTTACGGTGACGTTGCCATTCGCGGTGATCGTATCGCGCGGATCGTGCGTCGTGGTTCGTCCACCATACTCACGGCGAAAAGGCGCATTGATGCGACGGGACTCGTGGTCGCGCCTGGCTTTATCGATATCCAGGCCGGAGGAGACTACGTCAACGGTGATGGTCGTGACGTCAGCAAGGTGACGCAGGGAATCACGACGGAGATTTTCGGGGAAGCGTACACTGGCGCGCCGATCAGCGAACGATCAGTTGAAAACATGCCCGCGGCGACCGCTGCAAATGCGCGACGATTCATGGGTCCGCACGGCTTCGATGCCTGGTTGCGCGCGATGGAAGCGCACGGCATTTCGCCAAATGTCGGATCGTTCGTTGGTGCGAGTACGCTCCGACAGTACGGCATGGGCATGCAAATGGGCACGGCACCCGCCAATGCGCTCGAGACGATGCGCATCGCCATGCGCAACGCGATGGAGGACGGCGCATTCGGACTCGGATCCGCGCTGATCTATCCGCCTGGTAATTTCGCCAGCACCGAGGAGCTCATCGCAATTGCCAAAGTGATGGCGCCGTATGGCGGGATTTACATTACGCACATGCGCTCCGAAGCCGACCAAGTACTTGAAGGAATGGACGAGGCGTTGCGCATTGGACGCGAAGCCGGCGTGCCGTTGGAGATCTATCATCTCAAGGCCGCTGGTGTTGGCAATTGGAGCAAGCAAACGGCGATGATTGCAAAGATCGATTCGGCGCGCGCGTCGGGCTTTGATGTGCAGGCAACGATGTATCCGTATACCGCTGGTGGCACCGGACTCGCGGCATGCTTGCCACCCTTTGCGTCCGCCGACGGAAAGCTGCAGGCGATGTTGGCCGACCCGGCCGGCCGCGCAAAGATTCGCGCCGAAGTCGCGCATCCGACGTCGTTCTGGGAAAGCCTCTGCGAGCAGAGTACACCCCAAGGCGTGTTGATCGGCGGTCTCCGAAATCCCGCGAATCAAAAATGGATCGGGCACCGCCTGTCAGAAATTGCCGCTGACATGGGGAAAGATTGGCTCGACGCGGTGATGGAGCTGTTACGCAGTGAACAGCGGGACATTGGCACGATGTATTTCCTGATGAGCGAGGACAATGTGCGGACGTTGCTCAAGCAACCGTGGATGATCATTGGCACCGATGCTGGGGGAAGCGATCCCGATAGCACGAAAGCGATGACACACCCGCGTTCCTACGGCACCTATCCGCGCATTCTCGGCAAGTACGTTCGCGACGAGCGGATCATTGGACTCGAAGACGCGGTGCGCAAGATGACAGGTGCAGTCGCCACTCGACTGCTCATTGCCGATCGCGGTCTGCTACGAGCCGGCATGTACGCAGATGTCGTGTTGTTCGATCCACAAAGCATACAAGAGCACGCGACGTATGAGCGTCCGTTACAGCTCTCCACTGGCGTGCAGACGGTGCTCATAAACGGCGTCGAAGTCGTGCGCGACGGTCGTCACACTGGGGCCAAACCGGGGCGCATCGTGCGCGGGTCTGCGTGGCGTCCTCTGGCTCATTGATTCACCAACAGGAGCATCAGATGCGAACTCGGTTTGTAGAGCACGTGACGCGAACGACGAAATCCCTCGCCGCATTTTTCGCCGCTGGGCTGATCAGTTCGACCCTCCCCCTGCATGTTGTCAACGCGCAAGCGTCACCGACATCGCAACTCACTGGCCGCGTGCTCGACGCTCGAAACAAGCTGCCAGTGCTCGGGGCCTCGATTCAGGTCGTCGGTACACTCTTCGGCACACAGACAGACCAAGAAGGTCGCTTTCGACTCAGTGGCTTGCCTGCGGGCAAAGTCATGGTGTCAGCGCGCCGTATCGGTTACGCCGCACGATCGATGGAAGCAACGCTCGGCGCGCAGCCCGTCGTTGTCAACTTTGAACTCGAAACCGCAGCAGCAACGCTCGACGAAGTCGTCGTTACAGGTACTGCGGGCGGCGAGCTGCGACGTTCCATCGGCAATTCGGTAGCCACAATCAGCGCTGAAGACGCGATGGCGAAATCCGGTGCGCAAAGTGTGAGCTCGCTCATCGGTGCACGCGCGGCAGGGGTGATCATCGCGCCGAGTACTGGTAGACTTGGCGCTGGTCCATCGATTCAAATTCGCGGTCGAAGCAGCATTGGTCTTGATAACTCGCCGCTGCTCTACGTTGACGGTGTTCGCGTGAACAATGCAACGACGTCCGGACCGGTGGGGCCCGCGGGTCGACTCGGTGGACAGGGTTCGAATGTCGGTGGTCGATTGAACGACATTCCACCGGAAGACATCGAAAGCATCGAGATCATTAAGGGACCCGCTGCAGCTACGATCTACGGTACCGAGGCAGCAAACGGCGTCATTCAAATCATTACAAAGCGTGGCGCGGCCGGGAACAAGCCACAGGCGTCGCTTACTGTAGAAAACGGGACCATCTCCTTCAGAGATGCATCCGGGAGAATTCCGACTAACTATCTGAAAGATGCCACCGGCGCGATCGTGCCGTGGAATGGCTTCCAGGCGGAAAAAGATCGCGGCACTCCGATCTTCAAGACGGGTCAGACTCGCAAGTACAGCGGATCACTTTCTGGCGGACGCGAAGGGCTCACGTACTTCGTGTCGTCCGGCTACGAAAACGATCTTGGCGTTGAGCCGAACAACGCACTGCGACAAGGCTCGTTCCGCGCGAATCTTTCGATCCGGCCGTCGTCTACGTTGGACATTGGATCGAGTATTGGGTACGTCTGGCTGACGAGCCACTTGGGCGCAGACTTTGGCGTGTCTCCGCTGTTGGGCGCGGTGGTGGGTCACCAACTGCGTTATCCCGGTTCACGCGGGTTCTATCCATTCTCGCCCGAAGTACCGCAGACGCTGTATGACAATTCGCAGAGCGTCCGGCGATTTGTTGGCAGCACCACGATCACTCATCGGCCAACCACATGGCTGACGCAGCGACTAATCGCAGGTGTCGACGAAACGTTTGACGACAGTCGCGCGCTTGAGCGCTTTACCTCGGATGCGACGCTGGTTGCGCAGCTCGGCGCCGTCACCGCAGGTGGTTCGATCGGACAAACGATCAGGCACAACACGGTGGTCTCCACCGAATACAGCCTGACCGCCAAAAAGAACATCACGTCGAATCTCACGAGCACGTCGTCGATTGGCGGACAGTTCTATCGGACGGAACTCAACGCGAGCTTTCTCGGTGGCACCGGCTTCCCCGGTGAAGGCGTGGAAACGGTGAACGCGGCGTCAGTGCCGGTCACGGCGACACAAGTGCAGCTGCTGAATACCACGATCGGTGCGTATGGGCAGCAGCAGATCGGATGGCGCGACCGTCTCTTTCTCACTGGCGCAATTCGCGTCGACAACAACTCGGCGTTCGGCGACAAGTTAAAGTGGGTCACGTATCCGAAGGCGAGCTTGTCGTGGGTGGTGAGTGAAGAAGGTTTCTGGCGCGACAATGCCGTGGTGAATTCGCTGCGGCTGCGGACCGCGTACGGGCAATCAGGTCGTCAGCCGGCCTCGTTCTCTGCGCTGCGAACGTTCAGCCCGACACAGGGTCCCGGCGGCACGAGTGCGGTTACACCAAACTCGATCGGCAATGCGAATCTGAAACCGGAGCGCGGGACCGAAGTCGAGTTTGGATTTGAGACTCAATTGCTCCGTCGCCTTTCACTCGACGTCACGTACTACACCAAACAGACGTCCGATGAAATCATCAATCAACCCGCCGCACCGTCTTCAGGATTCTACGTCGCGACGCCGCGAAACCTTGGTCGAGTCGACAACCACGGCGTCGAGGTGCTCGCGACACTGCAGGCGGTGTCGCGCAAGAATTTCGTGTGGGAAATCGTCGGTAACATCGGCACAAACCGCGATGTCATCAAAGACCTCGGCGGCGTTGGTGGCGTGGTGATCAGCGCCGGCCAAACGAATGTCGTCGGCGGGCCGATCGGCGGTATTTACACGCGCCGCGTTGTGTCGGCCGATCGCGATGCGACGACCGGATTGGCAACGAACGTGCTCTGCGACGGCGGGGCGGGAAAGCCAACGATGGCGTGCGCGTCAGCGCCATTTGTGTACATCGGAACGCCAACACCGAAACTCAACGGCTCCGTTTCGAACACGGTGACATTGTTCAATCGATTCCGACTGTACGGGTTGGTGGATTTCAAGCAAGGCAATCGACTGTTCAACAGCAATGAGGTGTTGCGGTGCACTGGCGGAACTGGCGCGTTGCTCTGCCGAGCGAACTATTACCCGAACGAGTTTACTCCGGTGTATCTCGCCGAGCGCGTGACTTCGGCCAATGCGCAAGGCACGACCGATCAGTACTACCAAGATGCCTCTTTCGCCAAGCTTCGTGAGCTGTCGCTGTCGTACTCGTTGCCGGCGAAACTACTCCGCGGATATCAGTCCGCATCGATTACGGTGGCGGGACGTGACCTCAAACTTTGGACAAAGTATGCCGGAATAGATCCAGAAGTGAACAACAACAATATTGCGACGTCGTCTGCCCTCTCAGATCAAGCTGCGACTCCGCCGCTGAGTCGGTTCATCGTGACTCTCAACCTCAAGTTCTGATCATGCGACTCTCTGCTTATCGATACTCGGCGAGTCTGCTGCTCGGACTCGGATGTGCGGCCATGGCCGCCACCGTCGCATGCAGCGACATCACCAGCCTCGAGCAACGCAACCCCGGCGCGTTGTCGGGTTCGACGTTGTACATACCGGCCAACGCCCAGTTGGTCGTAAACGGCGCCATCTCCGACTTCGAGTGCGCGTACGCGCGTTATGTCGTTGGCAGCGGCCTGTTCACCGACGAGTTCTCTGCCGCGATCGGTAACACCGTAAACTTCGACTACGACGCACGACGCGTTCTTACCAACGCAACCTATGGCACGAATAATTGCGGAGCTGCACCGAGCTCAGTGCAGCAACCAGGGATCTACACACCGCTCTCCACCGCACGAGCAACAGGTGACACCGCCGCCGCATACCTAGAAACATGGGCAGACGCGGCCGTGCCGAATCGTACGAAGATTCTCGGACAGTCGTACGCGTACGCAGGGTACAGCGTGCTGCTTCTTGGAGAAGGAATGTGCACGGCGGCAATTAATCTCGGCCCTGAAATGCAATCGTCGCAACTCTTCACTGCGGCGAAGGTGCGTTTCGACAAAGCGATCGTTGCCGCCACGAATGTGAACGACGCGACCACGCTCGGATTCGCGAGACTTGGTCGCGCGCGCGCGTTGCTCAACCTCGGTGGCGCGGCAAATCTGGCCGCAGCGGCGGCAGATGCAGCACTCATTCCTGCGACGTTCACGGTGGCGACTTCTCCTGATGCAACCAACGCTCGTCGTCAGAATTCGCTGTTCGTCAGCATCTCGCAGAGCGCGTTCAGCACAGTGGATACAGCATTCCGCAATGTGTTGGTGCCGGGTGGTACTACGCAGGACCCGCGTGTGGTGGTCACTGATCTCGGGCGGAGTGGTACCGCTCCCGGTTCGCGTATCTTTGTTCCTGCCAAAGCGGCGACGGTTGCGACGGCCATGCGTATCGCCAGCTATGCGGAGGCGCAGTTAATCATCGCAGAGTACGCGGCAGCAACCGGGGATCTCGGCGCGGCAGCAACGGCGATCAACAACGCGCGTGCGCGTACCACGGGCGTGCCCGCCTATGTGCTGCCGGGTGGTGCGACGGCAGCTGATCTCAAGTCACAGATTATCGAGGAACGACGTCGGGAATTCTTTGCTGAGGGACATCGCCTTGGCGATCTGCGGCGATACAGCCTTCCGTTCCTGCCGGCGGCAGGTGCGGCGTACGGCAACGGTGGCGTCTATGGAACGCAAACCTGCTTCCCATTGCCTGACGTTGAGCGCATCAATAATCCAACGATTGCCAAAGCTGGCTGACTACAACGTGAAGGGCGCGCACGGACTCCAGTGCGCGCCCTTCATGTCGATGAATCGCTACCGCTTTTTTTTCTGAGCGATGATTTCAGGCACGGCGTCTTGCCAACTCCCACGTTCGCCCTGTTTGGCAATGATTCGTGCGAGCCGATCGGCGGCATTCGACCAATTCGTCTCCACTGCGCGTTGCGCTGCATCGGCGTCACCTTTGGCGATGCTCACTGCGATCTTTTCATGCTCTTTGACTGACACGGCGACTTGGTCCAGCAATACGCTCACGTACAGTCGCGTGTATCGCTCGCTTTGCGGCTTGATCGCGCGGTGCAGCGCCAGCAATCGCGGCCCCACAACACCCTCGACATAGCGATCGTGAAATGAGTTGTCGAGCTCAAAGTAGCGTTCCGAATCGCCGGTGCTTGGCGCTTCCGCACTGAGCTTCGCATTGGCTTCCCTTAAATCTTTCGCGATCTCACGCCGCCGTGCCACGGGGAGCAACGCCGCGGTTCGCGCCGCGAGCCCCTCAAGGTGACCGACGATGTACATCACCTCACGGCCGTCATCCACGGTCAACGGCGCGACGATCAGTCTCCGCTCACGTCCACTCCCGCTCGAAGAAATGAATCCTTCCTGTTCGAGCCGGTGCAGCGCACTGCGCACAGGCGTGCGACTCAGGCCGAGGCGATCTGCGAGGACTCGTTCGGAGACGCGGCCGCCCGGCGGCAACTGACCGCGAACAATGACCTGTCTCAGTGTTTCGTACGCGCGTGTCACGTTGTCCACCGAATCTTCGGGGACGCGCGCGCGCGTGGGTCGGTGCTTCGCCGCTGCAACGGGCGATCGAGTCAGAGACGATGCCATCCTCAAGCATACCGGTGATGAAAAACTTACGCAAGCGGCTCAGAAGCCACCTGGAAGTTGGTCGAGCTGGGTCGTGGCGTGGCGCCCATCGATGGCTCGCGAGCCCGCGGCCGTTGTGTATTTTTGTATCAGATTTGGTATACTGAAATGGATGACCATCACGGTTCATCATCGTCGGATTCGCGCTTATCTCAACCCGCGCCAATACTCATGTGCGCTTGCGTTCTCCGTATCTCTGAACGGCGCCTCCCTTCCACTCGGATCACGACTTCCATGCGACGTCTCATTCCCGCTCTTCTGTTCGTGCCCGTGCTCGCCGCGGCGCAGACACGCCCAGTAACAGCTGATGTTGTGCGTCGGGTGGATTCGCTCGCCAACGCGTTCGTCGCTGCCGGCAGCACACCAAGCATCGCGATTGCGATCACTCGCGGCGGCAAGACAATTGTCATGGGCGCATGGGGGAAGTCGGACATCGAACAGAACGTCAATGCGACGGTGCAGTCCGTGTTTGAAATCGGCTCCGCGACCAAGCAATTCACAGCGGCAACCGTGATGCAACTCGTGGAGCAGGGGAAAGTGAAGCTTGATCAGTCGATCGCGACGTATTTGCCGACGATTCCGGACGCGTGGCGAGTCGCGACGGTGCGGCAACTCCTCAACCACACGTCGGGCATTCCCAACTACACCGCGGTCGCCACGTGGCCCAAACGCTGGGCTGAAGAGATGATCGCGGATTCTCTGATTGCGCCCACCACCAGGTTGCCAATGGACTTCGCGCCGGGCAGCAAATTTAGTTACGACAATCAGGGTTACGTGCTGCTCGGCATGATCATTGAACGCGTGACGGGCAAACCGTGGGCCACCGATTTGAAGGAGCGGTTCACGACTCCACTTGGACTGATCAACACGCGAGTCTGTGACGCCGCTGCAATCATTCCCAATCGTGCACGCGGCTACGACGTGAAAGACGGTACGGTGATTAATGCACCGTACTTTGGATTTTCGCAGGCATTCTCTGCTGGCGCAATCTGTTCAACTGTTGGCGATTTAGCGCGTTGGAACTACGCGCTGCACACAGGGAAGGTGGTGTCAGCCGCATCGTATCAGATCATGACGACGCCAGAAGGCGCGGCCGTCGCGAACCGATACGGCTTTGGCCTTATAGTCGACACGATCGGCGGCCACAAACTCATTCAGCACGGCGGATCCATCCCCGGCTTCGCCACGGCCAATGCGTGGGTGGCCGACGAAGAACTTTCCGTCACGGTGCTCTCCAACAATC
>JANYFO010000076.1 GCA_025362635.1 Gemmatimonadaceae bacterium
GAACTTCAGCCATCAGTCTGGGGGCATAGGTAAACGCTCCGTACTCGTGATCACGCGAACTCGTAACGATAGACGACGGCGAAGATCGTGCAACCTCGTACACCCGTCCAAAGGCACCTCAGCGCGTTGACGCGGCCGCACTGCGCACGTACACCGCTTGCTGCACATACTGCTTCGCGACGAGTTCGTCGAGAATAAATTGGGCGAGTGACGCGCGTGCGAGCTGGCTGTCTTTCCCAATTTTGAGGTCGACCGCCGCGTGATACGCATCCGCAGTGTTCGATTCGGCCAGCGCTGCTATTTTGATGAGTGTCCAGTCCAAGCGACTGTTGCGCACAATGCGTTCCTGCTCTGCGCGATCATCAACCAGATCATCGTCTTTCAGTCGACGTTGCACGAGGGTGGTGAGCCGTGACGTGAACGACACGTTCCCGGAGAGTACACCCATTAATGCACCGGTCACACAGAGCAGCCGTTGCTGCGATTGTGTGCGCATGCCGTCGACGATGGCCTTTGTCGCCATCGCCGTAAACACGCGATCGCGCGCGTTGGGTCGTGGACCGAAGAGGATGACCGTGGCATCACTGCCGCGTAATACTTCACGAACGGCGGTTGGATCTTTCAAGGCGCCGACGACGACGGTTGCGAGCTCTGGGGCCACGTCCTCTGGCGCGGAACGATAGTGCAGGCGTAGCGCGAGGCCCGCGTTGCTTGCCGCAGCGATGAAGGCTCGACCACTGCGGCCGGACGCACCGAACACGGAAACGATCACCGGTGCCGTGCCATGGCGATCGTGTCGAAATCGGCCACAAATTTATTCGTACGCAGATCAATTTTTTGCTCTGCCGCCGTTACTGCATTCGCACGACCTACCACGGTGTCTCCTCGAACCTCTGACGGAAGTATCACAAAGTCTGCTAAAATGGTGGTAGGAAAACACGAGCCGCCGCAGTTGTCACACGCGCGCCGTGTGTTGAGATACGCGGCAGTACGCGCATCGTTTGGGGAGGCGACGACCGTGAGAGACACGCAGGACGCTGAACGACGGGTCATCGCAAGACTTTGCTCATCAGCATGACCCCCAACATGCACCACGGTCCCGACGTACGGCAGCGCCTACATCATTTATGAGCCTCGCGCCCGGTCTCACTTTCGGTCAGCTTCCGCGCGCGACGTTGCGCGAACGTCGGCTCACCTTCTTCTCATGAACTATCCGGAGCGCTCTTCTTGGCCCAAACTGTCGTCCCATCAGATATCGAGATTGCGCAGCAGGCACGCATGCGACCCATCGTGGACGTGGCTGCCGATCTGGGGCTATCCGCCGACGATATCGACCAATACGGACGGTACAAGGCCAAATTGCCGCTCGAACTTGCGTCGCGGCCCGCGCGCGGTCGGCTGGTGCTGGTCACGGCCATTAGCCCAACGCCGGCGGGAGAAGGCAAGAGCACGGTGAGTGTCGGGCTAACACAAGCGCTCCGTCGATTAGGGACCGACGCCATTTTGTGCATGCGAGAACCGAGTTTGGGTCCGGTGTTCGGTATGAAGGGTGGTGCGGCAGGGGGAGGGTATGCGCAGGTGTTGCCGATGGACGATATCAACCTGCACTTCACCGGCGATTTTCACGCGATCGCGAGTGCCCACGCGCTTCTGTCGGCGATGATGGACAACCACCTCTATCATGGCAATGCGCTGCGCTTGGATACCAAGCGTATCACGTGGCCGCGCACCATTGACATGAATGATCGCGCGCTCCGCAGCGCCCTCATTGGTGTCGGGGTCGGTAATGGCATGGTCCGTGAAGAACGGTGGGTCATTATTCCCGCCAGCGAAATCATGGCGATCTTGGCACTCGCCTCGAGTGCGAGTGACCTCGAAGCGCGACTGGGCAACATCATGGTTGGTGCAGCGACCGATGGGTCACGCACACCGGTCCGCGCTCGCGATCTCGGGGCGACAGGAGCAATGTCGTTGCTGCTCAAGGATGCGCTGCGACCCAATTTGGTACAGACATTAGAAGGCGGGCCGGCGTTGGTGCACGCGGGTCCATTTGGCAACATTGCGCATGGTTGCAATAGCCTCGTCGCGACGCGAACGGCGTTGGCACTTGGCGATGTCGTAGTGACGGAGGCGGGCTTCGGCTCCGATCTCGGTGCGGAGAAGTTTTTTGACATCAAGTGTCGCGCCGGCGGATTGTTTCCAGAAGCGGCGGTGTTAGTGGCGACGATTCGCTCGCTCAAAATGCAGGGAGGAGCGTTGAAGTCGGCGCTCGATCTCGAAGATGTGCGTGCGCTTGAGCGCGGGCTGCCGCATTTGGCGCATCACGTGGCAAACGTGCGTCAGTTTGGCGTGCCCGTGGTAATTGCGATTAACCGACGGCTGTCGGACTCTGACACCGAACTACAAATGGTGCATGATTTTGCCGAACGCGCAGGTGTGCGCGTAGCGCTGTGTGATGTGTGGGCGCGTGGTGGTGCGGGCGGTGAGACGTTGGCGCAGGAGGTGCTGACACTGCTTGATGAACGGACGGCGGCATTTCGTCCGTTGTACGACGTGGCGCTCCCGATCCGCGACAAGATCGAAATCATCGCGTCGCGTGTGTACGGCGCCGACGGTGTCGACATCATGCCAGCGGCGCAGCGCTCCATCGACTACTTGGAATCGATTGGCCTTGGTCAGACACCGGTGTGCATAGCGAAGACGCAGTACTCTCTCACGGACGATCCGACGCGCCTCGGTGTGCCGCGCGGATTTCGTATCACGGTGAATGAATTGTACGGGTCGGCCGGTGCGGGGTTTGTCGTCGCCAAGGCTGGTGACATTATGACGATGCCGGGATTATCAAAATCACCGGCGGCGGAGCGCATGACATTGCGTCCCGACGGGACGATTGAGGGATTGTCGTAACAGTGTCGGTCGCGGTTTCTCTCTCATTTGTCCGAGTCCAAGAACGTCGCCTGCCCACGAGTCACATCGCGGATCGCTTGACGCAACGACGCATCGCCGGCTCGCGGATAGCGCAGTGAAAATTGCACGTCAGTGCCGTACGCGTCGGCCAACACGTCCACCTCGTGCATCGGCCACAAGAGCTGTAACGCACTTACGCTGGCGTATGACACGTGCACGGTGAGAAACGCATAGGCAATGCGCATCGAGCGCGGCATCTCACGCAATGCGTGTTGCACCGCACCACTGTAGGCCTTTACAAGTCCGCCCGTACCAAGTTTTGTCCCGCCGTACCAGCGAGTGACCACGGCGACGATATCACCAACGCCGCTGTGCTGGAGCACCGTCAGCATCGGGCGACCCGCCGTGCCGTGCGGCTCGCCGTCATCGCTCAGCCCAACGCGATCCGTGCTGCCAGGCGCACCAATCACATACGCCCAACAGTGATGCGTCGCGTCTGGAAATTCCGCGTTGAGTTCACGCACAAATAGTTGGGCATCTTCGCTACTCGCTGCTTCGGCCACCGTACACGCGAACCGACTGCGATCAATTACCAGCTCGGCACGATGGCGCGCGCCCGGAATGGCATATCGCGCCGAACTGGTCATTTGGTGCGGTTAGCCACGTGATGCTGATCCGCCTCCGGCACGACCACCACCACCGGCACCACTCGATCCCCCGGTGCCGCTCGCACCGCCAGCTGGTCCGCGTCCGCGACCACCGCGACGTGGCGGCCCCGCTGGCTTTGGCGCCGCCTTCCGTACCGCCTCTGCAGTTTGCGCTGCGCCGCGACGCTGCAATTTTGCCGCCGCACGTGCACGATCTTCCGATTTTTTCTTTTTGATCTCCGCAATGCGCTCAGCCAGCGGTACTTCTAATTTCGCCTGCGGACGCGCCGCGTAGTCAAAGCCCGAGACTGTAACGCGCGGTAACTGTCGACCAATCGCCCGTTCAATTTGCTTGAGATCGCCCTCTTCTTCCGGCGACACAAACGTGAACGCTTCGCCAGTCGCTTCGGCGCGCGCCGTGCGACCCACGCGATGGATATAATCTTCCGCCGCCATCGGAACGTCAAAATTTACGACGTGACCGAGTGATTCGACGTCGATGC
>JANYFO010000086.1 GCA_025362635.1 Gemmatimonadaceae bacterium
CATTGTTCGCCGTCACGCGACGCAGAATGACGGGAATTCCACTCACATCAAACCGCGAGGTCAGCGAGTCGTCGCCCATCACGGCCGGAGACAACAGTGCCTCGGCCACCGGCTTGAGCACCGGCTTGAGCACCGGGCGAATAGGCGGCACGCGTTTCGCCGAACCCTGCGCCGCCATTGTCGACGCACTCAGCATTAACGCGAGCGCGCCCCATACAGCACGCGCGCTCACGGCCGCACCGTGGGCGTCTTGGCCGATATCAACAACTCGGCTTCCGTCAACCCGAGACTCTTGCGCGCATCCGGTGAAAGCAAGACACTCGTCAGCCGCGGCTTACCGGCGACGTACGTTGCCGTGTATCGCATCAGATCCGAAATGCGTTGCTGCGCCATTTGATCGGTGTATCCCATGAAATAGTCAAGGTTTGCGACGCTCCACCAAAAGCCAATCGTATGCGCGATTTCTGATGCCTTTTCAATGCCAAACGCGCTCGTTACCGTGCGCGACGTCTTCACCGCGTCGAGCTCCGCCGTCGTGATGTAGGTCGGATCGGTAAAACGCGCGATTTCTTTTTCAAGCGCTGCCAACGCTGGACGCAATTTTTCGGGTGTAGTTTGCCCGCTGATCGAAATGGGACCGACCTGATTCAGCGTGTAGTAATTCACACCCACACCCTGCCACAGTCCGCTATCCACCAGATGCTTCTGAAACGTCGAACCCGGCGTGTTTAACACATCGCTGAAGACGTCGGCTGCATAAGTCGCCGCCGGATCTTTGCGCACACTCGGCCCCTGCCACTGCAGCAGAACCGCGACCGCGTTGATCGGTTCCTCAACGATGAGTGCTTTATTGCCACTGAGCGGTGGAATGGGCGGAATCGGATCAGCGACAAACGGATCTGCACCACGCGGCCAATCACCATACACTTTTTCGGCCAACGCAAAAATCTTTTCCGCGTATACGTCGCCGGTGACGATAAGTGCGCTGTTATTGGGTACGTAATATTTGCCTTGAATGACGCGCATCTGCGCTGGCGTGACGTTCTTCAGCACCGCGCGATCACCAATGGTATTCTTGCGGCTCGATTGTCCCGGGTACAAAAGTTCGGTGGCCCGTTGATTGAACGCAAAACCTGGCTGCGCTTCATTGCGGTCGTATTCGCCGAGCACGACTTCTTTTTCTTGCGCAAGTTCGTCATCGCGAAAGAGCGGCGTTCGCAACGCACTGGCCAGAAATTGTAATCCACCTTCGACCGAGTCTGCCGGTAAGGTGAGATAATAGTTGACGCGCTCTTCTTGTGTACTGCCATTGAACTTCGCACCAAGTTCGGCCGAACGATCAGCGAAGGCCTCAGCGTTTGGCAAATCTTTATTCGCTTTGAAGAACATGTGCTCGTACATGTGTGCGAGACCGTTAAACTCTGGCGATTGTGTGAACGCGCCATTGCGCACATTAATCTCTAGCGTGGCGAGCGGAATACCGTGATTCTCCACGACGATGATTTCCATGCCATTCGCGAGCACTTTGCGACGAAGCACCTTATCGAGTTCTGCGCGCGACTGTGCATGCAACGCGTGTATCGTGAGCGCCGGCTGCATAATAGCAACACACGCTGCAATAACTGCGAGATGCTGCGCACGTCGCAGAAATCGTGACGCGAAGACACCGAGATGAGCAAGCATCCGTTGACGTATGAGGGAATTGCGATTGGCGATGGTCGTTGGCTCGATACCCCAGCGTTCGCAGCGGAGGTCCGAGTACCCAACGTACGATGGCACATTGACGACGGCTGCCGCTACGCGTTAACTAGGGCGCTATGCGACCACTCCTCGAAGCCACTGCGAATCGCGCCATCTGTTACCTCGAAGGCTTGAATACACGCGGCGTTGCGCCAACGGCCGACGCGTTGGCCAAGCTTCCGCAGCTTGACGGTCCGTTACCCGAGAAGCCGTCTGATCCAGACGCCGTGATTGCGCTGCTCGACGACGTTGCATCGCCCGCGTCGGTTGCCATGGCGGGCCCGCGCTTTTTTGGCTTCGTCATCGGCGGCGCATTGCCCGTCACCGTTGCGGCCAGTTGGCTTGCCACCGCGTGGGACCAAAATTCGGCGATTTATCGTGCGACGCCAGCCACGGCGCAGATCGAGGCTATCGCGATGCGTTGGACGCTCGACGTGCTCGGGCTGCCGCCGCAATGCGGTGCTGCATTCACGACCGGTGCGACGGTAGCAAACTTCAGCGCACTTGCTGCAGCACGACACGCGGTGCTCGAACGTGCCGGATGGAACGTTGAAGGGGACGGACTTTTTGGCGCTCCGCCGATCACCGTGGTCGTCAGTGACGAAGTACATCCCAGTGTCACGAAAGCGCTCGGCATGCTCGGACTGGGGCGCTCGCGCGTGACGCGCGTTCCGGTGGACGGACAAGGGCGTATGCGTATCGACCAATTTCCTGCGCTGGTCGGCCCCACCATCATATGTACACAAGTCGGCAATGTGAATACGGGCAGCGTGGATCCCATTGCGGATATTGTCGATCTTGCCAGCGGCGCCGATGCATGGGTGCATGTTGACGGCGCCTTCGGTTTGTGGGCGGCTGCCTCGCCAAAATATGCGCATCTCACACGCGGCATGGACACCGCCCACTCATGGGCAACCGATGCACACAAATGGCTCAACGTGCCCTACGATAGCGGGCTCGCGATCGTGCGCGACCCTCATGCATTGCAGGCGGCGATGGCGGTCACCGCAGCGTATTTACCAACTGCGTCTTCCCATCGTAATCCGGCAGACTTCACGCCCGAGATATCGCGTCGTGCCCGTGGGGTTGAGGTGTGGGCCGCACTGCGACAGCTCGGACGTGCTGGTGTTGCGGAGTTGGTCGAACGCTGTTGTGCGCATGCTGCACGGTTTGCCACGCAACTGTCGGCAGCGGGTTTTGAGATTCTCAACGATGTCGTACTCAATCAGGTCCTCGTCGCCTTTGGTGATTCGACAACAACGCAACGGGTTATCGAGGCAGTGCAAGCCGATGGCACGTGTTGGGCTGGCATGACGGAATGGCAAGGTCGCACGGCGATGCGGATCAGCGTGTCATCGTGGGCCACAACCACGGCCGATGTTGATCTCAGCGTCAGCGCCATCGTGCGCGCGTCACGAGCAGCAACGGCGTAGTACCACCTACGCCGAGCCCGAGCCCGAGCCCCAGCCCCAGCCCTGCTGGACGGGTTGTTTGGCGAGATGTACACTCACAGCTCCCACCTACGAGCCGAGGCCCGCCATGCGCCGATTCTTGTTTGTTGCAGTGCTGTTCGCAAGCGTGACCGTGCTGTTCACACCACTATCACTCGTTGCGCAAAAGCAACGCGGTGATCGCAATCGCATTAGTCGAGATGACATTGTTGAACTTGGCAGCGGCGCGAGTACCGCGAACGACGTAGTGCAGACATTGCGACCACTCTGGCTCTCGCCGCGCAATGGTCGTAACTCGACCGCAACGATGATGGGTGCCGGCGGCGGCGCGAAAGAGGTCGTGGTGTACATCGACGACAAACGGCAGCAGTCGCTCGACGATCTAAAGACGGTAAAAACCTCCGTGCTCGTCGAACTCAAGTACTTGGACCAAAACCGCGCTATCCAGATGCACGGTCCGGGACATGAGATGGGCGTGATTGAAGTAATCACGACTGCACAACGCAAATAGCGGTTGCGAGATTCGGCCACCCGGCCCCGCCTCGCTTACTTTCCCGGATGACGCCCGACGAAATCGCCGCCGCACTCGCCCCTTCGCTTCACACCGCGCGGCTGCGTGTGCGTGAACCATTAGCGCCATATACCACGTTCCGTGTTGGTGGTCCAGCCGATGTACTGTATGACGCCACGTCGGGCAACGACCTAGCCACCGCGATTACCGCGGCGCGCAGGCTCAACATTCCGTGGTTCGTCCTCGGCTTAGGCGCAAATATTCTTGTCGGCGACCGCGGCGTGCGAGGATTGGTTATTCGTAATCGCGCGACCGCGCACACCATTAGCCATGACGGGGTGCTGTGGTCGGAAAGTGGTGCCATAATGCAAGACCTCGTGCTCGATACGGTGCGTCACGGTTGGACGGGCCTCGAACACTACATCGGGATACCAAGCACGGTTGGTGGGGCGCTGTGGCAAAACTTGCACTTCTTGTCGCCGGCACCCGAGCGTGCGCGCACGATGTTCATCGCTGAGGTGTTCACCGCGTGCGAAATTCTCGCTGAAGATGGTGTGCGTCGAACCGTCAACGCCGACTACATCAAGTTTGGGTACGACGAATCAATCTTTCATCACACGCGCGATATCATTTTAAGCGCGACGTTCCAGTTGCAACGTGCTGACGCTGCGGCATTGCAAAAAATCTTGCAGGAAAATTTGTCGTGGCGTGGATCTCGACATCCGTGGTTGGCCGTGCATCCGAGCGCGGGATCGATCTTCAAGAAGATCGAGGGTGTTGGCGCGGGACGGCTGATCGATCAATGCGGTTTAAAGGGGTTTCGTATTGGCGACGCGCAAATTTCGTACATTCACGCCAATATTATGGTCAATGTTGGCCAAGCGTCGGCTGCAGATGTACGCGCGGTGATTGCGCATGCGCAGCAAGCTGTGCGAGAGCGCTTCGGCCATCAGCTCGAACCAGAGATCGGCTTCGTCGGTGAATTTTGAGCGCGTTTAACCTGTTTGCCACCTGGCTACCCTGATGCTAAAAATGCTCCGCGTCCCTGAACGACTTTATGCCATCGCGATGTGGGCGGTGTCGGTTGCGCTTGCAGGGTTTCTCATCGGCCTTGGCGGTCGTGTCATCGCTGATTTGCCTGGTGTCCCGCAAACGCTAACACGCGAACAATTAATGAATCCGGCGCAGGTCGCGTCGGCCCGCGTGCGACGCGATTCGCTGCGCCACCTGCAACAGGATCGCACTGCTGAACAAGACCGCGAACGACTTGTGGCCACGGCCACACAAAATTCGTACGCATCGTCGCGTGCGGAGTTTGATGCGTGGATTGCAACGCGAACCGCCACAACGGACGCGCGTCAGGACCCAGAGGTGCTTCGTCGTACGCGTTCGCTCGATACGTTGGGTGCGGCGGCGCGTGAAGCGCAGCGTGTGGTAGAACGGCTCGACGCCAGTTTGTTGCTCGCTGCACAAGCGCTGCAAGCTGAAGATACTGGTGATGCGGAACGCAGCGCCGCTGTGGAAACGCAATATCAACGAGCACTCTTTCGACAAGAACTCAATGTTTTCGGGATTCGCCTTGCGATCACGTTACCGCTGCTGCTTGTCGCCGGCTGGCTTGTCGCGCGCAAACGCAAGAGTGAGTACTGGCCGCTCGCCCGTGGTTTTGTCCTGTTCGCCGCGTTCGCATTTTTCGTCGAACTCGTCCCATATTTGCCGAGTTACGGAGGATATGTACGGTACGCCGTGGGCATTCTGCTCACCGCGGTTGCGGCGCGTTATGCCGTGCGCTCCATGCGCCGCTATTTAGCGCGGCGACGCGTCACGGAGCAGCAGTCAGAGCGTGAGCGCCGCGATTCACTGGCGTTTGAAGAGGCGCTCAAAAAAATGGCGGCGCACCAGTGCCCAGGGTGTGAGCGTCAAATCGCGACCTTACCAGGTGGCAGCACGACATTTTGCGTCTTTTGTGGATTGCGTTTATTTGACGCGTGTGTGTCGTGCGGCACCACGAAGAACGCATTTTTTCAATATTGCCCGACGTGCGGTACGGTGACAGAGGCGAATCGCACGGCACTCGATCAGTCACCGCGCGTTACCACTGTTGCCCAACCGTAACTAATGCACGCCACGGCGCCGCGTGATCGACAGCGCGCGTTGCGCCAACAAAGATGCCGCCAGAAAAGAAACGCAAGCCCGCGGTTGCGCTCGCACGCACGCCGCCCGTTGCACGCGAAACCGGCGTAAGAACACCAGCACTATCCGGCAACGTGCCAAGTCGGCGCACGGCAGCGCGCGCGGCCGCGTCGGGAATTTCTGTCCACCCAGATTGCAATCCAACACTCAATCCCGGCGCAATCGCTGGTAAAAACAGTCGGCGCACACGGATGGGCTGTCGCAACCACCGACTCGTGTACGCAAGTTGCCCACGCACGACCGCCGCACGCGTCCCCGCAAACTCCTTGTCCAGATATCCAGGCAAGTTCTGCTGTCTCCCGAGCTCGAACAGCTGCTGCGCCGGTGGAGCGTTGCTGAGGACCACGCCAATGTCAGATCGTGCAATGGCCAAAAACGGTCCGAATGGTTTGCGTGCGACAACACGACCTTCGAAACGTTGCCAATTAATGGAGCCATCGCCGCGCTCGTACGAAGCGCGCGCGCTCATACCGGGTCGTACAAATTCCGCGTTCACGTCGGGATGCCATTCCAGTAAGGCCGCCGACCGCACATAACCACCCGCGTCAACCCCGCGATTGGGGCGGAATGCGTCACCGCCAAACGGACTACGCAAGTACGTGGCTGGCCGGTAGCGATCATCGGCATATCCAGCCTCTGCGCGAAGGAGCAGCGTGCGCGACGCAACGCTGCGCATCACGGCGAACGTGACACTACGTCGGTCCACGTAATCGTAGGGATCGACTGAGCTAAAGAGCGCACCAACGGTCGAACCCGAATCAAACGGGACGCGAAAATCATTCGTGTTATCAAGCGAACGACCGCCGCGTAACTCTGTCGTCCACGCTCCGCGCGTGCGCTCGAGCGACAGGCGGCCGCGCATGGTCCGTTCGTTCCACGCCCATCCGGCATTGGCGCGCACTACAATGCCTGGAGCCACATCACGCAGCGCGAATTTGACGCCGACGCCGGTATACAGGCCTTCGACGCGATTGAAGTGGAAAACGTCCGAGGCGCGCGGCGCCGTCACGTCAAAACGTGGACGACCCGTTACACGCCGACGATCGGGTCCAATGTCATCAAAGTCATCCGCATGCAGACCTCCGGTGACATCGCCAACGTCCGAACGCCACGCGCCGAAACGCGAAAGCGAATCGGGCGTCGCAAACGTTAATCGACGACGGCCCCGTGCGCGCAGCGAATCGGCAGCAACGAGCGAACGCGCAGCTAGCGTCGTATCGTTCACCTGCATATCCGTAAACCGTGACACAATACGAACGATCGCACGACTATCGCCAATGAACGGTACCGCGACTTGTAACTCGATGCGCTGCCGCGCGGGGAGCCAGTACGCACCCAGGCGCTCAGCGTTTTCATATTCGATGAACGCCACCTCGTCAAACAGCGCACCAGCGATATTCCCACGCGAGTTATTTATGCGGACAAATGTGCCACGCATGCGCACCAGCGTTCCGCGTGACGCATCCAGATCCAGCTCGCCATCAAAGAGGAGTACGTGTGCCTTCACATCCGCGCGCGGCTGCACCCGCACGTGCACAATCGGTATTGCGCGATCACCAACACGCATCGTCACGACCGTATCGCCGCCGACAAAGCGATAATACTGATCGCGATCAATCGCGAGCGGATGCACGGCAAGTAACGTATCGCTCCCGTCGTTACGTGCCGTCGCAATAGCACCAAACGCAGCATCCGCGGTGCCTGTGCGACGCACGACTCGCAATCGATTGCCGTAAAGTGACGGCGTGAGCCAGCCCGTTTGAAACGCGGTAAGCATCGACACATTGGCACCCGACTGCTGCGCGCGGTAGCCAACGACATGCTGGTTGTACACGCCAGCATGCGTCCACTGCAGTTCGCTCGCCACTTGTTCGACAGCGCTCACAGCCTCGGTACCTTCCGCACGCTGCAAAATCACGGCAATTTCTGTCTCGACGCGAGACTGGTACGACAGCAGATCCGTTGGCAGGACATTGCGACGGCTCGCGTCGGCGAGCAATTCGGACAATGCACGACGCGACAACACGTGCGCGGAATCTGGGGATATTGTGACGCCACGAGCATCCTGCGCTCGCACCCGTGATGGGACACCTCCAAGCGCTGCAAGCGCGAGTGCCGTCACAACGGCCTGTCGAGCGAACATGATCGTTACCTGGATTTGGCGCTTGTTTGTGCGCGTTCTGCGGCGGCGGTCCATTCAAAAACTGCCTCATCCAATACGTCTTTGGCTTCGTCCAACTCGCGGCCAAGATCTTGCGCCCGTTGCACACCGTGCGGCGTGTCATAGAGCGTCATATCCTCGAGCGCTCGCGTGAGCTCTGCAATCCGACCTTCCAGCACGGCCACCCGCAGCTCGGCATCAGCTAACGCCTTTTCTGCAACGCGCGCCGTCTTTCGTGCATCACCATCGGCAACCTTTGTGTGCTTCCCCTGAACGGGCGCAGCGTGCATGTGTTTCCCGCTGCCCTTTGCCGAATGTGTAGCGGGTGACTGTTTGGACGCGCGGGCGTTCGCATTGGCCGTCGCATTGGCTTGGGCTCGTGCCTTGGCGTTCCGCTCGGTCTCGCGCGCACTGAGTTCGCGCGCTTCACGTTCCGCTTTTGCCTTCGTTTCCGCGCGCGCCTCTTCCCATTCTACAAAGCTGCCAGGAAAGACAATCAGTTTTTGGTCACGCACCTCCCACACCTGCGTGGCGACACCGCGCAGCACCGCGCGATCGTGACTCACGATGAGCATGCTGCCCTCGTAGTTCTCAATCGCGTCTTCCATCGCTTCAATCGACTCGACGTCGAGATGGTTGGTCGGTTCGTCGAGAATGAGCAAGTTGGATGTTTCGAGCGTCAGCAACGCCAACGCGACACGCGCCCGCTCACCACCAGACAATGTGCCAACGGTGCGTTGCACTTCATCGCCGCTAAAACCAAATCGTCCAAGATGTCCCTGCACTTGGCGACGCTCCCACAAGGGTCGCAAATTCGCGATCACATCATAGATCGCGCTTCCCAACGGCAAGTGCGCTAGATCCTGTCGGTAATAAGCAACCGTCGACGATGGGCCGATTTTTACGCGACCGGCCGCAACAGGATGCTCCTCAAGGAGCGTTTTAATGAGCGTTGTTTTCCCGGAACCATTTGGCCCGAGCAACGCCACCACTTCACCACGCTCAAGCACCACGTTTGCGTCACGAATGAGATCGCGTCCTTCAACCGCCACCGTCACGTGCTCCGCTTCAATCACGCGATCGCCACTACGATTGCCCGCGGTGAGTCGCAACGCCATCACGCCATCCGCACCGATGGGCGCTGACAATCGCGGCATGCGCTCCAAACGCTTTCGTCGACCCTTTGCTTGCGCTGTATTTACTCCCGCAAGATTGCGCGCGATGTACTCCAACTCTGAGGCAATTTTCTTAGACTGTTGATCAAATTGGCGCAGCTGCGTAAGCCGACGCTCTTCGCGCTGCGTAATGAATGACGCATATCCGCCGTTGTAGGCAAACGCCGTCCCCCCTTCGAAATGCAGCACGTGGTCGGCCATCGCCGCGAGAAACGCGCGATCATGACTAATGCACACCACCGTGCGATCCGTCTCGCGAAGATAGTTCTCGAGCCACGCAGTCGTTTCGAGATCGAGATGATTCGTCGGCTCGTCCAACAACAACAGTTCCGCAGGCGTGGCAAGCTGACGGGCAAGCGCAACGCGCCCACGTTCGCCACCACTCAACGTGCCGATCGTGGTTGTTTTCGCCGCGTCGGGATCGAAACCGACACCCATCAGCACCGAATCAACCTTGGCTGCCATCTGATAGCCGCCGTCGCGTTCGAAACGCTCCAAATCACGGCCGTACTTTGCCATCGCCAGTTCGCCGTGGTCGTGCTCAAGATTTGCCGCCTGATCGGCGAGCGAATGCTCCAAGTCGCGCAGTTCGCCAAACGCGCCTGCCACGATCTCCCAGAGCGACATGTCTTCAGGAAACCGCCGATGTTGATCCATCAGCGCCACGCGAAGCCCAGGCTGACGCGTCACCGTACCACGCGTCGGCACGATGTCTCCCGTGATGAGCTTGATCAGCGTAGTCTTGCCCGTTCCGTTTCGTCCGACAATCGCCCAGCGATCACCATCGGAAATCGTGAACGTGATATCGCGGAAAATCTCCGACGCACCAAAATCGACTCCTGCGTTTCCCACAGCGAGCAGTGTCATACAGATGCCTTCACAACAGAACTCGTTTGATAGGAATGCCATGCGGCGCGAAGGGCGCTCGCCGTCGTACACAGGGTTGCGCGGTCTGCCGCCGACCAACGCATCACTCGGTGACGTAAACGTTCGGCGTTGACTGCGTCACGCCAACTCACGGCGAGATCGCCAAGTTTCGGCAGCAGCATCACCAGCGGAACTGCCCACAACGCCGAGTGCGCGGTAGTGTACAACCCCACCGCGATGATGCTGCCCAACACCGCGTACCAGAGCAACATAAGGTACAGCCCTCGGACAAAGGCACGGGCCACCCATTCAGTGTGATCTTTTGTCGAACACACCGCCCTTTTCCAGATTGTGAGGAACAGGGGACCATGAACCAGCAGTCCGAACAGTCCGAGCGGTGTGGCCAAAAGCAGGAGCAACAATGATGGCCATTCGGGCACCACATGCGGCACACGTGCTGCAGCACAGACACGCGCGACGTCACGAGACGACGTTGCACTGCCTCTAGCTCGTTCAACGGCGGTGGCGATTTCGTCGACAAGCGGTCGCAGCGCACCATCTCGCCACTCCGCAGCGTCCGCCGCGCGGGCGCACATCGGCTGCACGCGGGCTGCTGACACGACCGGAGACGCATCGTCGCCCGATTCCAACGCACCAATGATCGCGCACAGGCGGTCACGAGCAGTGGCCGACGCCCACGTCGACGAATTTCGCGTCACCGAGAGGAGTACGACGCGCATGTAATCTCGGAGCGACAACGCAATGTTTACGCGAGACTCTGAGTGTTCCGCGAGCCAGTGATTGAGCGAGAACGGCGCGGAAATTACGACAGTTACATCGCTTCTTGGCGTTCGTGCCGCGTCGTATTGCACTCCAAATGTTACAATTTTAACATCTGTTACTGCGCCATCAACACAGCAGTTGAGGGCCATTTGTGCGACACCTGACCGAAAGACTCCTAGTGATGGTCCTTCATGAACACCACCCTCCGGAAAGACCCCCACAATTTCTCCCGCTTGCAACAATTCCACCACACGCCGAAGCGCGCTCGCATTCATGGCCGCTGCATCGAGCCCCTGCGCACGTATCCTGCGGGCATCACGTACACGCGCCACGGGAATCACCCCCAGCCCGCGATAAACCGCTTGGGAAATTGCTGACGTCGCACCCGTAACTGTTGCGACATAGAGAACGCGACGCGGCGTTGCGAGATAACCGCACAACACGTCGGGGATGTCGTTTGGATGATTGCCAATAAGCAAGACGGGACCGCGCGCGGGAATGTGCTCCTGTCCGACAAACCGCCATTCACGATAGAACCATCGCATGCAGCGGCGCGCGATCCAGCGAACAGGAGCATGAAGCATCAGGATCAACTAATGGGATCGCGAGCGATCGGCGCCCACGACACATCCGCCGCGCATCACCCCAACCATTCCTGCCACGTCTTCTCTTCCAACCCAATGGTCAGCTTATGCTGCAGCCGCGCGAGTGGCTGCCGCAACAACAACGGCTCGTCCGCCAAAATCGTCAGCCATCGCTCCTCACCGTACAGCGCAGTACGCAATCCAAGCTCGGCAAATCGCTTGGACTCACGGTCAATCAATTGTTCGACGCCAAATTTTTGCGCGAAGCGTCGCAGTTCGCCCAACGCGGCCGCTCGCTCCTGTAAATCAACAAAATGTGTCTTCACGCGTCGCTCGGCAAAAAAACGCAGCGCTTTGCGCGTTTCTGCGTTTTTCTTCGTACCAAATATCTGAACCTGCAACTCAGCGGGCGGCATATGTCGTAACGGATTGGCGTGCTACGAAATCGATGGCGTAGACTCCGCAATCACACGCTTTGCATCGTCAAATGCACCCTCACTGCGTGAGATCACCAACGTCGCCACACCGTTGCCAATCAGATTTGTAATGGCGCGCGCTTCGGACATGAATCGATCAACACCAAGCAGCAATGCCACGCCTTCCACTGGAACGGTGCGTGTTGCCGCAAGGGTACTCGCTAACACGATAAAACCTGATCCGGTAACGCCCGCCGCGCCCTTTGATGTGAGCATGAGAATGCCCAGCAGTGTGAGTTGCTGCGAAAGGCTCAGGTCCACGCGGTACACCTGCGCGATAAAAATCGTGGCCATTGATAGATAGATGCTCGTCCCGTCGAGATTGAACGAATACCCCGTCGGAATGACCAATCCCACGATAGGCTTTGCGCATCCGTAACGTTCCATTTTCTCCAACATGCGCGGGAGCGCCGCTTCGGATGACGACGTGCCCAACACCAGAAGAATCTCTTCGCGTATGAAGCGCAGCAAACTCAAGATGCGGAAACCGTACAGTCGACAGATGGTACCGAGCACGACAAAGACAAAGAGCGCCATCGTGACGTAGACATCGAGCATTAATCGACCGAGTGGTAACAAGGTCTTTAATCCAAAGGCGCCAATCGTATACGCCATCGCACCAAACGCACCGATCGGCGCGACTTTCATAACGATCGCAACAATGCGAAAAAACACCGTTTGCACGCGCAACAAGAAATCCGCAACTTCACGCCCCGCTTCACCCGTTGCGGTCAGCGCGACACCAAACAGCACCGAGAAGAACACCACCGGTAACAAATCCCCCGACGCAAACGCCGCCACCACATTGCTCGGCACGATGTGCAGAAAGAATTCCAACATGCTCTGCTGCGCGGCCACCTTAGTGTACGCCGAGATGTCGCCGGTGGCCAGCGTCGTGGCGTCGAGTCCAGCGCCTGGCTTGGTGACGTTCACCACCACTAACCCGATCGCTAACGCAATCGTTGACACAATCTCGAAGTACAGCAACGCCTTGCCGCCAACACGACCGAGTTTTCGTAAATCGGCCATGGACGCAATGCCATGTACAATCGTTAAAAAGATGATGGGCGTAATCACCATCTTTACCAGATTGATAAATGTGTCGCCGACGGGCTTCAGCTGTTTCGCCAATCCCGGATCAACGACACCTACAACAACACCGCAGATGACGGCGAAGAGCACTTGCACGGTCAGATTGCGAGCGAGACGTCGAAGCATGGCAGCCAGAATGCGACGCAACCGTTTCGGCGCGTACGCCACGGCGAGTCAGGTAAGCTTACGAAGGGCGAGCAGGCCGAGGCGCAGCATCAGCAAGCCGATCACGATGAGCAACAGCGCGACGAACGCGCCAGCGGGAGGGATGATCACTCCGCACGCACCGAACAGCCAGCCCGAAAGACGTTCGACCCCGGCCCCAAATGCAGCACTGCCAAACAAGACGAGCGGGAGCGCGCCGATCGAGTCTCGGATGGTCCACGGTATAATGCCGCGCGCTTCAAGCAGCGGACGCAACACACCGTGTCCCACAATCGCGGCCACCACCGCGCTGGCTGCCGCCGCGACCAATGTTGCGACCAATGTTTCCATCACCGTGTCACCGACACCGTTCACCGCTCCTGGTTGGTAGCTTCTGCATGATGCTTCGCGCAAATCTACCCTCGCACAATTGACGACCGCGTTGCCACATCGCCCGGCGTCCCCACCAGCGTATCGCCCCGCGTGGTGGCTTCCCGACGCGCACACCGCCACGCTCTGGGGACGCGTCGGACGACGCGAGCCCGTCGCCAGCACGCGCGTTGAGCGATGGGACACTCCCGACGGGGACTTCCTAGACATCGTGCGCTTGATACCGCGCACCGCGCTGCCAGCGAATGCGCCCCGTATCCTGCTTTTACACGGCCTGGAAGGCGGGATGCAGTCGCATTACGCGCGCGCAATGTTTCGTGAAGCACAGGCGCGGAGCTGGGGGGCTGATCTGTTGCTGTTTCGGACGTGCGGTTCGCAACCGAATCTTCTGCCGCGCAGCTATCACTCGGGAGAGACCACCGATCCGGCATTGGTCATCGACCGCATTGTCGCCCAATTCCCAGCGGCGCCACTGGGACTTGTTGGAGTTTCCCTCGGTGGGAATGTGCTGTGCAAACTGCTTGGCGAGCGTGGCGCGTCGATGCCCTCGCAAGTGGTCGGTGCTGCAGCAATGTCGGTCCCATTTGATCTGGCGCGTGCCTCGCGACAAATCGGCCGCGGTTTTGGCATGGTATACGAGCAGGCTTTTTTGCGCTCGCTCATCCCGAAAGCCTTGGCAAAAATCGCACGCCATGACGAGCTCGCGGCACTCAAAACGGTGAAAGATGCACGAACGCTTTGGGAATTCGACGACTACTTCACGGCCCCACTGCACGGGTTTACCGGGGCGGAAGATTACTATGCGCGCGCGAGCGCACTGCCATTTTTGCGCGGTGTTACCGTCCCTTTGCTGCTGCTCAGTGCGATTGATGATCCGTTCCTTCCGCCCGCGGTGCTCGATGACGTCCGACAGATCGGAGCGAACAATGCCGCGCTCACCGTGGAGTTTCCGGCGCGCGGCGGCCATGTAGGATTCACCTCCGGACGCTGGCCGTGGAAGCCGTGGTACTACGGCGAATGGCGCGCATCGGAATTTCTCGCGCAGCGCTTTCGGTGATTGGTCGACCCAGCGCCTAGCGATCGGCCACCGCGTGGCGTTGGTGTCGCGCGCAACACCAACGCGGGCGCGCGCCCGATGACATACTGAACGGAACGGCCGTTGACGCGAACTCGTTATTCGCGGGTGTTAAAGATTTGAACAACCTGGATTACAGCCGATCTGCGTGTTCGAGATGTGACCATCTTTACACGTGCGGTGTCGCTCCGGCTTACTGAATGCAGCTCGTCGCCGCTATGGCTGGGATAGCTTCGCGGATCACGATCAGGCGTGGTACAACTTCTTGTTCAGTGTAGCGTCGCCTCGTCGCTTCGACGAGGTGATCGACTGACGCTCTCGGTATCATCTCGTGCTCTCCATCTCGCTGGTCATGCTGATGTCCGGACTTGTGCTTGGCGTCTTCGCGATGCTGCACGGCACCGAGCGTCGCGTGCGTCCCGTGGTCGCACCGCACGAACGTATGAGCGAGCATGATCCAGCCGCCGAACCGTCGCCGCTGTTCAACCTTGCATCGTTTGCGGCGTTCACGGTTGGCTTTGGGTTGACCGCGTACCTTGTGACGCGCAACACCGCGTGGCCGATGGCCGCGCAGGTCGCCGTTGCCGGCGGTGCCGGCGCACTGGCAATGACCCTGCAATCAATCCTCATCGCGCGTTGGGCTATTCCGAACGCGCGCGCCGAGCAGATGGATGAACGCTACTTATTGCAGGGCACGATCGGCCGACTTACACAACCGATTCCGGCGCACGGTGTTGGCGAATTGCGGTATGCGCTCGACCAGCAGGAATACTTAGTGCCAACGCGCAGCCTCGATGGTACAGCGGTTGTCGATGGCACTGACGTAGTGATTGAGCGCGTCGAGCAGGGCGTCGCCTACGTCGAATTGTGGGATAGTGTCGAACAACGGCTGTAACGTGTGCGTTGCTCCGCAGTGAGCTCGTTCAATTGGACCGACGCTGCGATTTTTGTCGCGCTTTTTCTCGGCATTCGTGTGGCCTTCATTTGGTTGGCCACAAAAGCTTTCATCGCGATGATTCCAGATGGTGACGTGTGTCCGCTCTGCGACACGTATACGTTGCCCATTGCCCGCGACGGTTGGTGGCGCATGTTAGGTCCGCGCTTTCGCCGCAGTTGGTGCTTAGGCTGCGGGTGGGAAGGTGTGTTGCGGCGCAGCGCCGCGCCGCAATTGCTCGACCCAGACGTTCCGCTTGCGCCGCGACGCTGGAAAAAGAACGCCTTGCGCTAGTCGTGCGGTGCGATGGGTTACGACGTCATCGCGAACAGTCCCAACCACTCCGGCCAGTTGCCGCTGAGTTCGAAGAAGTCCTCGAAATACACGAGTCCCGCGCGTTCCATTGCCTCGATGAGATCGGTGAGCGCACTCTCGCCGACAAGCGGGCCGATCGCAATGAGTCCACCTTCGAGCAGAAATTCCTCGTCCGTCAGCCCAAGCGCCTCGTCAATTATTTGACGCGTCAGGTGCACGCGTTCGAAGGCGGTGCGACGAATAAGTAGTGTTGGTGCCGTGTGAGACAGCGGTAAAGGCATGGCCGTGGGATGGGAGATGTCGACGACTGCTGTGGTTACGATTGAGGGGCGCGTTGGCCCTGCAGTATATCCACCCACCATGCAATTGCGTTGTCGAAGCGCGCCGATGTCCAGTTTAAGTGTGGACGCACGACCTGTATGGTGACGGCGAGAGAAAGCGTGTGCTGTTGCCGTCTGCGCGCGTGATCCACTCTGTCTTGCCGTGCGTGATAAATTGCTTGCATGGGTAATCGCCTGCAGCACCGAATCACGTCACCCGCGAGCGCGTCCTTCGAAGCGACATTCGATGTGCTCGTCATTGGTGGTGGACATGCGGGGACCGAGGCCGCCGTGGCGGCTGCGCGTTCAGGCGCAAGCGTGGTGCTCGTTACTGGCGCGCTCGAACAGATTGGTCAGCTGTCGTGTAATCCGGCCATCGGTGGGATCGCGAAGGGCACGGTCGTGCGCGAGGTCGATGCGTTTGGCGGCATTATCGCCCGCGCGACGGACATGGCGATGGTGCAGTTTCGTATGCTCAATCGGAGTAAGGGTCCAGCGGTGTGGGCGCCGCGGGCGCAGTGCGATCGCGGCTTGTACCGTCGCGCCGTCCGCACGTTGCTCGAAGCGCAGCCGCGGCTCACGACGGTGCAAGGTTTGGTGGCACGTTTGCTTCTTGACGCATCGGACCAACGCGTATGTGGCGTCGAAACAGTGGAGGGGCGACGCTTCGGTGCACGTGCGGTGGTGCTCACGACCGGCACATTCGGACGCGGCAAATTGCACATCGGCACGGGCACCACAATTGGCGGCGGTCGCGCGGGTGAAGCGCCATCGACGCTATTGGGCGAACAGCTTGACGCGCTGGGGCTCACCACCGAACGCTTTAAGACAGGCACACCGCCGCGTATCGATGGACGATCGGTTGCACTCACCGTGCTTGATGAGCAACACAGCGAAATTGAAGCGTTCAACTTCGAGTGGTCGCATTTTTGGACGACGCCACGACGCGAGGGGGACCGCGTGCGTCATCCGGCGCAAATGCCGTGTTGGATTACATGGCTCGAAGAGCCTGGCAAGGCAATCATTGCGGAGCATCTCGCCGAGTCGGCGATGTACGGTGGTGCGATTGCGTCGCGTGGTCCACGTTACTGCCCGAGTGTTGAAGACAAAATTGTAAAATTTCCGGACGCCGCACGGCATCAATTGTTCCTCGAACCAGAGGGACATGACACGTCGGAGTTGTACGTCAACGGATTGTCGACATCGCTACCAGCACCCGTGCAGCTCGAACTTTTGCGGTCGGTGCGCGGACTCGAACACGTGCGTATGACACGCGCCGGTTACGCGATTGAGTACGACTACTACCCGCCAACGCAGCTCGACGCGACACTGGGATCACGCGCCATTGCCGGACTGTGGTTTGCCGGACAGGTCAACGGCACCACAGGCTATGAGGAAGCAGCGGGGCAGGGTGTTGTCGCTGGTTTGAATGCCGCACGGTGGGTGCAGGAACGCGCACCGATCATTCTCGGTCGCGAGAGTAGCTATATCGGCGTTTTGGTCGATGATCTTGTGACGCGCGGTGTTGATGAGCCGTATCGCTTGTTTACATCGCGCAGTGAATTTCGACTCACTGTGCGCCAAGACAATGCGTTGCCACGGCTCGCCGCGATTGCCCAGGACGCGGGGTTGTATGACGAAGGTGAGCAAAAGCACGTGGAGCGTCGTTTGGACGCCGTGCAGCGTGCGCATACGTTGGCGGCGGCCACGAGCATCACACCCGCGGTAGCATTGCCCGTATTGTTGGCGGTACAGTCAGCTCCGTTGGCCCACGCCGTGCGCGCTGCGGAATTGGCCGGTCGTCAACATGTGTCGCTGCGCGCGTTATTTGACGCGGCCGGCGTTGGCGCTGACTTGCCACCGGAAGCAGTCCTCGGCGCGGAATTGGAGATTAAGTATGCGGGATATTTCGCGAAGGAGCGTTCGCGCGCGAACCGGCTTCGGCTGCTTGGGCATGTATCGCTGCCGTCCACGCTCGACTATGCGGCCATGATCACGCTGTCTATGGAAGCCCGTCAAAAGTTGGCGGCGATTCGACCAATGACGATGGCGCAGGCCGGGCAGATTCCGGGTTTGAGTCCGGCGGACCTGCAGAACTTGTTATTGGAGCTACGTCGACGTGGTACGGTAATTGAACTTATGGAGTCATCCGCTGTATAATACGTAGTAATATTGCTATAGTGCCTTTTTGCTGTCCTATTACTGGCGTGAAAATGTTTATACGGTAACCGGTTCGTCCCTATTGTATTTTTGCGTGTTCAGTCCTTTATTGCAGAGCCAGCATGAACATTTGCGTTATGTCGGGGTGTGGAAGGGGCACTCGACGAGCGCCAGAACCATTTACTAACGGAGCATTCATGTCATTGCCTGCCTCGAGGTTTGCTACCGCACTACTGAGAACCTCGGTCGTCGCCTTTGCGTTCGCCGTTGTCGCTGTCACGGCCCACGCGCAGATTTTGCCGCCGCCGATTCCTCAGATTTCTGTGCAAGCGCGCGGCGAAGTGCAAGTCGCTCCAGATCGCGCCCGCGTGCAAGTCGGTGTCGAAACCCAAGCGAAAACTGCCGCAGCGGCCGCCGCCGACAACAGCAAGAAACAGACAGCCGTACTCGCAGCCATTCGCGCGCTTGGCATTCCAGCCTCTGCAATTTCAACGCAGAACTACAGCGTGTCACCCGTACAGCGGTACGACGAGAAGGAGCGGCGCGTCATTCTCGATGGATATCGAGTCAGTAACATCGTCCAAGTGGAGACAGACAAACTCGAGCAAGCCGGAAGCATCATCGACGCGGCGCTCAACAACGGTTCCAATCGCATTGCCGGATTAGACTTTCTGGTTAAGGATGCGGCGAAAGCTCGGGACGCAGCTTTAACGGAGGCGGTCGAATCCGCGCGGCGACAGGCTGATGTGGCGGCGGGCGCTGCCGGAGGAAGGATTACTGAACTGTTGGAAGTGTCGGTGAACGATTTTGAGCGGCCGCAGCCACGACAAGTGATGACAATGGCCAAAGTAGCGTCGTCCGATGCCTCATCAACACCCATTTCCGAAGGCACGACCACCGTCGCTGTAACGGTCTCCACGCGCTGGCGTTTCGAGAAACGCTAAATTGTTTGTGTAGACGGAGTTCGAATTGTGCAGTCAAGACACGGTGCGAATTGCACCGTGTCTTCGCATTTTGTGGGTAGATGTTTCACGTGAAACGGCGTGATCCGACAGTCTACACGCATAGACGTACCGGCTCTCTTGCAATGCCCTATTCCCAATTCCCTATTCCCTGCCGATACTTCGCCTCCCGCGAACCCTTTACCCAACTTGTGGCGCGCATACTCGCTATTGCCAATCAGAAAGGCGGCGTCGGTAAGACCACGACAGCCGTCAACCTCGCTGCCTCGCTCGCTGTCGCTGAGCAGCGCACCCTGCTTATCGACGCCGATCCACAAGGCAACGCGACGAGCGGTTGCGGGCTCACGCGCGAAGATTTCAGTGCGACCACCTATGACGTCCTGATCGGAGACGCAACGGTCGATAACGCCATTGTGCGAAGTGTGCACTTTAAACACTTAGACGTGTTGCCAACCACACCGGACCTCGCTGGCGCCGAAGTGGAGCTCGTCGACGCCGACGACCGCGCTCGTCGGATGCAGCAGGCGCTCGCCAATATTCGTGATCGTTACGACTACATCCTCATCGATTGCCCACCATCGCTCGGGCTCATTACCCTCAATATGATGGTTGCCGCAGACGCGCTGCTCATTCCGCTGCAATGCGAGTATTACGCTCTGGAAGGACTGTCGCAGCTCTTGGGTACCGTGAAGCGCGTGCAGGACGATCTCAACCCCACGCTTGAAGTAGACAGCGTCCTGCTCACGATGTACGACGCACGGCTTAATCTCTCCCGTCAGGTAGCGACCGACGCTCGCGCGCACTTCGGCGATCGCGTCTTCACAACGGTTATTCCGCGCAATATTCGACTCGCAGAAGCTCCGAGCTTTGGAAAGCCCATTGTCGTCTACGACATCGCCTCGGTCGGCGCACAATCGTACATGGCCGTCGCCCGCGAGCTGCTTGACCGTGACCGTGACCGTGACCGTGACCGTGACACAATCAGCGCATAGCGCTAATACCAAATCCTTAGTCCCTAATCCCTAGCCAACCAACACATGGCCCAGCCGGAAACACCACGTCGACTCGGCCGAGGACTCGATGCGCTCCTCGCCCGCAAAGAGCCAGCTCGGGAAACCGTCGTTAAGGCAGTCGATCGCGACCAACGATCAGAAAGTGCGCTGCAGCAATTGCCGATCGCACACATCCGACCCAACCCGTTTCAGCCACGCAAAGAGTTCGAAGCAGGTGAGCTCGCCGACCTGGAGTCGAGTCTCCGAAGCAACGGCCTGCTGCAGCCGGTCACCGTTCGGCCTGCACCAAATGGAGACGGATACGAACTGATTGCGGGAGAACGACGCCTACGAGCCGCCACACGATTGGGCTGGACAAATATTGCCGCGATTATCCGTCCCACGGACAATCGAGCCGCATTGACGCTCGCAATGATTGAAAATCTGCAACGCGCCGATCTCGATCCCGTAGAAGAAGCCGACGGCTATCAACGCATGATCGACGATTTCGCGCTGTCGCAACAAGAAGTCGCCGATGTCGTCGGGAAGGATCGCTCAACGGTGGCCAACGCACTGCGACTGCACCAGTTGCCCACCGCCGTCCGAACGTTACTACAGAAAAAGCAGCTTTCGGCAGGACATGCGCGTGCCCTCCTACCGCTGGCCAATGATCAAGCCATCCTCGCGCTGGCACAGGATATCATGAAAAATGGTTTATCTGTGCGCGAGGTCGAACGTCGTGTCCATGCAGGTCGGCCAACTCCGGCGAAGACCGGTCGGAAAGCAGCCGCGCCAGCACTGAGCGTCACGACAAAAGGCGCGTCAGCGACCACCCGTCGAATCGAAGAGATGCTCCGTCGAAAGCTGCAAACCGGGGTCTCATTGCACGTCAGTGGACCGGATCGCGGCGAGGTGCGCATCGAATTCTTGTCCAACGATGACCTTGCGCGACTCCTCAGCTTACTCGGCATTTCTATGGACGATTAAAACATGACAGCAACACTATCAAGCCATAATAGCGCTTACATGCGATTTAACTTCAAAATCTGCATGGTCGCAATGCTTGCCATAACCGCCTGTCAAAAGGGCGAAAACAATGCCAAACCCACAGACGGCGCACCAAAAAAGCTCCATGTTGCGCTGCTCACGCCTGGAGCAATATCGGATCGCTCGTGGAGCGGCATTGCCTACGATGGCCTAAAAACGCTTCGCGATTCATTGGGCGCCGAAATCTCAAACATCCAGACGAAAACACCGGCGCAATTTGAGGAAAACTTCCGCCAATACGGCGCCCAACATTTTGACCTCGTCATCGGGCACGGATTCGAGTATCAGGACGCTGCCGCACGCGTTGCCCCCACCTATCCAAACACGATATACATCGTGACTAGTGGCCGCGTGACCGGACCGAATCTCGGTGGGGTCAGCTTTGCGTTCGAAGAGTCCTCGTACCAAGCGGGCATTATCGCCGGCGCGATGACACGCACGAACACCATTGGGTTGATTGCCGGTGAAGAGCAGCCACCCGTCAAGGCGAGCTTCGCCGCCTTTGCTTTAGGCGCTCGATCAATCAATCCGAAGGTGAAAGTCTTGACGTCGTACATCGGCAGCTGGGAAGACGTAAGCGCAGCGAAAGAGCAAGCGCTTGCACAAATCGCGCAAGGCGCCGACATCCTCTTTCAAAACGCAGATGCTGCTGGCCTAGGCGTATTTCAAGCGGCGAAAGAGAAAAAAGTGCTGGCGTTCGGCACGAACTCAAATCAGAACAACATCGCGCCGGATGTCGTGGTTGCCAGTGTCGTGATCGATCTCTCCAAGGCATTCCTGCTGATCGCGCGTGAAGTGCAGAGCGGTCAATTCAAGGGTCATGTGTTCAACTTGGGCGTACAACAAGACGTCGTGCGACTGGTGCTGAATCCGGCCATGGTCGCACGCATCCCGGCCAACGCGATCGCCGCCGCAGATTCCGTCGGCGTGTTACTGCGTGCCGGGACATTTCGCGCACTCGACGCGTTGCTCAACGGAGCAGACGCCGCCAGACCCATCACGCCGTGACCGTCGCATTGTCCGATGTTGTAACAGCACTCGATGTCGAGCTGCGCACCGCACAAATCCCCGACTACGCGGGTGCGGTGAATGGGCTGCAAGTCGCAAATGCGGGACGTGTCACGAAAATTGCCGTCGCCGTCGATGCATCGCATGCAGCGATCGCGCAGACGGTGCGTGAAGGTGCCGACCTGCTCATCGTGCACCACGGCCTCTTTTGGAGCGGTGTGCAACCAGTGGTTGGCGTCTCCTACAACAAATACCAACTGCTCTTCGCGAACAACATCGCGGTGTATGCGTCGCATTTGCCGCTCGACCTGCATCCCGTGTACGGAAATAACGCGCGACTTGCCGCTGCGCTCGGGTTAACACCATCGGATGGGTTTGCGAAATTTCAGTCAGTCAACATTGGCCTGATGGGCCGTGCGAACGAGTCCACCGATGCACTGCTCGCCCGCGTGGTCGCCTTCGCCGCACAGTACAACAGTTCCGTGCGCACCTCAATCCCGACGAGTGGTCGAACAACACAACGTTGGGCGATGTGTAGCGGTGGTGGCGCATCGTCCGAAACGTTGCGCGAAGCGCGCGCACACGGCATCGACACGCTCATCGTGGGCGAAGGGCCGCATCACACAACCGTAGACGCCATCGAACACGATCTCTGTGTGGTTTACGCCGGACATTACGCGACCGAAACACTCGGCGTGCAAGCATTGGGACAGTTCCTGCAGGCGACGTTTAATCTGCCGTGGACCTTTCTCCACCTGCCCACCGGCTCGTGAACGACATCGAGTCGAGGGCGCCCGCGCTCTCACTCGAGGGCATCAGCCAACGCTTTCACACCGCGCTCGCGCTCGACGACGTGTCGTTCTCCGCACGGGCGGGCACCGTGCACGCGCTACTCGGCGAAAACGGCGCTGGAAAAACGACGTTGATGCGCGTCGCCTTTGGTCTGCTCGCACCACAGCGTGGCGAGGTCCGATTGCATGGCACTGTTGTGCGAATGACGTCACCCGCATTTGCACTGGCGCGTGGAATCGGTATGGTACAACAGCATTTTTCGTTGGTGCCCGCCATGACTGTTGCAGAAAATGTCTCGCTCGGCAATCGCGGATTGTTTGATCCGGTCATGGCCGCCGACCGCGTACGCGTGGTGTCAGCCAAGGCAGGGCTTGTACTCGATCCTTACGCCGTAGTGCGTTCGCTGTCGGTCGGTGCGCAACAACGCTGTGAAATTGTGAAAGCATTGTCGCGCAACGTGCAGGTTCTCATTCTCGACGAGCCGACTGCAGTGTTAGCGCCTCGTGAGGCGACCGAACTGTTGCGCTGGATCCGGGCATTTGCAGATGCGGGAAACGCGGTTGTACTGATTACGCACAAACTGCGCGATGCATTGACGATTGCCGATGATGTCACGGTGCTCCGACGCGGTCGCACAGTGATGTCCACACGCGCGCGGGACACCGGCGAGTCTGCGCTTACAGTCGCCATGTTCGGCGAGCAGTCGACCAACGCGCGGGCAACACCTGCCCGTGTTCTCGGCACACCCAATCATGCGCTGACAGCCGTGCTTCGCGCTGAACAGGTGTCCCTTCGCGATGCGCGTGGAGTGACCCGCGTACGCGATGCGTCGCTCCACGTGCACGCTGGTGAAATTGTTGGACTCGCGGCGATTGAAGGAGCGGGTCAGCGTGAGTTGTTACGATTGCTAGCCGGTCGACTGGTGCCGGACGCCGGACAAATCACGCAGCCAACGTCCATTGGATTCGTTCCCGAAGATCGTCACGGCGATGCATTGCTCCTTGATGCACCATTGGACGAAAATGTCGCGCTACGTGATGCACGTATGCGTCGAGGACGCATGCCATGGCACGCGTTACGCGACGCGACGGCGGCGATCATCGCACGCTTCGATGTACGCGCGCCGAGCGCCGCCGTCGCAGCGCGAACTCTGTCGGGTGGCAACCAACAGAAGTTGGTTTTAGGGCGCGAACTCGTGCCGCAACCAGCGGCATTGGTGGTAGAAAACCCGTCGCGGGGCCTCGACTTCCGTGCAACGGTGGCGGTGCATGCAGCGTTGCGATCGGCGCGCGATGCGGGGTCCGCTGTGTTGTTGTACTCAAGCGATCTCGACGAAGTATTGGCACTGGCGGACCGCATGTATGCCATGCATGAAGGGTTGGTGACGGAGGTCGCGCGCGATCGTGACGTCGTTGGTCGCGCCATGTTGGGCGGACCGAACACGTGACGTCGGCCCGCAGCGCATCGTTCCGTGCCGGCGTTGTCGCACTGTTCACGCTCTTCGGTTTCGCCACAGGCGCGCTGGTCGTGCTCACGGTTTTGCTCGTCGCGACCGGCCACGACGCGAGCGTGGCGTTAGGCGCACTTGTGCGTGGCGCGTTCGGGTCGTGGTACGCCATTACGTCCGCGACATGCGTGCGCATGGTGCCACTCGGATTGGCCGGCTTGGCCGTGGCCGTCGCGTTTCGCGCTGGGCTGCTCAACATTGGCGTTGAGGGACAGTTGCTGATCGGTGCGGCGGCGGCGGCGGCAACGTTTGCGCTGGTCGGTACCACTCCGCCAATCCTTGCGTTACCGACGATTGTGTGCGCCGGTGCGCTGGCTGGCGGTGCATGGGCGGCGATCGCCGCATGGTTGCGTCAGCGATTCGGTGTATTGGAAGTGATCAGCACCATCATGTTGAACTTCGTTGCGAAATATCTTATTGGATGGCTGGTCCGTGGTCCCCTGCAGGAGCCAACGCGCGTCAATCCACAGTCGACGTCCCTGCCCACCGCATTGCATTTGCCCACGTTGATCTCGGACACGCAGCTCCATTTCGGTTTCGTACTGCTCGTTGCCCTCGCGGTTGCGCTCTGGTGGTGGCTGCGATCCACGGCAAGCGGCTTTCGCCTGCGTGCGGTAGGTGCAAATCCATCGGCGGCCGCGAGCGCGGGTCGCATCAACGTCGCGCATACGACCCTCGCTGCGTTTGTGCTAAGTGGTGCGATCGCCGGCCTTGCGGGCTCAGTGGAGTACACCGGCGTGACGTACGCGCTCTACGACAATTTCTCGCCAGGTTACGGATACACCGCGATCGCCGTGGCGCTCTTAGCCGGACTGCATCCACTGGGCGTATTGGCAACGGCGTTGTTGTTTGGCGCGCTGGAAGCCGGTGCCAACGCCATGCAGCGCGATGCCGGTGTACCGAGCGTGGTCGTTTCTGTGGTTGAAGCAACGTTGATTCTGCTCGTGGTTGCCGCGCAGCGTTGGCAATCACGAACGCGGATGGTGCGACATGAGCGCGCTGCCTGAGGACGCGTAATGATGAACGTGCTGAACATCTCGTCTGAATTTCTTGAGGCGACCGTCCGATGGGCCACGCCTTTAGCGTTTGCGGCACTCGGTGAGTGTGTCAG
>JANYFO010000090.1 GCA_025362635.1 Gemmatimonadaceae bacterium
GCGCTCGCCCGTGTCGCACAAAAACGTCACCACGCACGCGTTCGGGTCGTCGAGACGGCGCGCAAGCGTCAGTGCAGCATGCGTGATCATGCCTGCCGAGCCGCCAACAAATAATCCTTCTTCCCGCGTCAGTTTGCGCGCCATGGCAAAGGCATCTTTGTCGCTCACCGTGATGAATTCGTCCACAACATCCATGTCCAGCGTCTTCGGGATGTAGTCTTGCCCGACGCCTTCGACCTTGTACGGCGCACCGGTGGGAATGCCCTCGCCCTTCGTACGCCACATCTCCGCCAACACGGAACCCATGGGGTCGGCAGCGATAATCTTGATCGCGGGGTTCTTTGACTTGAGATATCGGCCGACGCCGGAGATCGTGCCGCCCGTGCCCGCGGCAGCAACAAAGTGCGTAATGCGCCCTTCCGTCTGCTCCCATAACTCCGGGCCGGTGGTGGTCGCATGCGCCTCAGGATTTGCCGGATTTTCAAACTGTCCGGCGAGCACCGCACCCGGCGTTTCGGCCGCTATGCGTTTGGCCATCTGCACATAATTCTGCGGATGATCCGGCGCTACGGCCGTCGGCGTGATAATCACTTCGGCCCCGAACGCTCGCACCAATCGCACCTTTTCCTGCGACATTTTGTCCGGCATAGTGAAAATGCAGCGGTAGCCCTTAAGCGCCGCGGCCATTGCCAACCCGATGCCCGTGTTGCCCGCCGTAGCTTCAACAATCGTCCCGCCTGGCTTCAGTCGACCGGCGCGCTCGTGCGACTCGATCATTTGAAGCCCAATGCGGTCTTTTACGCTGCCGCCGGGATTGAAAAATTCGGCTTTGCCGTACACCGGAGTCCGCGTACCCTTGGTCACTCGCGACAGCCGAATCAGCGGCGTCCAACCAATGGTGTCGAGTACACTGTCATAGGGAAGGCGGTGACGCAGGTGTTCACTTTGTGTCACGTCGTCAGCGGAAACGGTGGTTGCCATCACATATCTCACAGAGAATCGCCCGGGAGCCGAGACCCTTCGGGGTGCCTGAAATGCACGGGAAACAACAGTGAAACGGCAACAGCGGCACCGCGCCGACGTGCCGGACGGAAACGCAAACGATCAACGCCAGCCAGCGCCGCCGAGTCCATCGATGCCTGACCTGACGATTCTACGACGCGCGTACTTTCTGGAACAACACGACCACTCTGGTCGATGTGCAACCGCAGCATCACGTTTCCCTGCACCCGGCGCAGGTACAAAGCCACTGGATACCGAAACGGCAAGTCAGCGTTCAACATCTGGGGAAGCTCATCAGGCTCCGCGGGCTTCCACCAGCCGAGACTACGTGGTCGCGGCCGTTCGGAACAGTTGGCGGCCACAAGGTACAACAACAGCAACATCGCCGACCGCCAGCCGCGCGTGCGGAACGCCTGTCGGACCGACTTTCGTTCGTTGACGATCGTCATGGGAATGTACACCCGCCTTGCTCCTCTGCGTTCACTTCAGTGTTATCATCTCGGATGCGACTCACTCGAACAATCGCGCTCGGCGTACTGTGCTTTGGCCTGCTCAACGCATGCTCAAAGCACAACACGGGCGACACCACCGGCCCCAGCGCTACGCCGTCGCTTGTCCGCGTTCAAAGCGGCGCTACGCAAAGTGGTACCGCCGGATCAACCCTCGGCGTTCCATTGACGGTGATCGTAACCGACGCGAGTGGAAAGACTATTTCTGGGGCTCGTGTTGATTGGGACGCCAGCGCTGGTTCGGGTACGGTAAATCCACGTGCGAGCCTCACGACGAGCAGCGGCGTCGCGCAGACAATTTGGACTCTGGGCACCGTCGCGAATCGTCCAGCAACGGTGACTGCGGTCGTGACAGGTGTTGCACCGGTCACGTTTACCGCCACGGTGTTGCCCGGCCCGGCAACATCGGTGATCGCAACGCCGGAATTGGCGTTTTTGGGCGTGGGCGACACGTTGCGCATTCGAGCAGCGGCCCGCGATCAGTACGGCAACGACATCGCCAGCCAAGCGCTCGATTTCACGTCCCTCGATGCGACCGTGGCCAGCGTAAGCACGCTCGGCACAGTGACCGCGCGCAGCATCGGTATTGCACGCATTGTCGCCGCTTCGGGCGGACGAGCTGACACCGTGCCGGTCACGGTGCTGCCAGCGGGAGCCTCCTCCTGCGGAACGACAGCGCCGCGCGTGCTCGCAGTGGGCGAAGTATTTACGCCAATTGCCGGTGCGACCAGCGCCAGCGCCTGTCTCGGCGCGCCCCCCGGCGTGAACGCCGAATTCGGTCTCGCACTCATCTCCACGTCGTCATCGTTCAGCGCGGTGACACCGCTTGAGGTGTACGCGCTTGGCAATACAGGCCCCACCTCCGTAGCTATTGCGAGCAGCCTGTTGGCTGGCATAGCGAACGCACCAAACTTTTCGATCAGCGCCCCGGCTGCCGGATTGCCGATCGTCGCGGCCGAAGTGCGGCGTCATGAAATGGAACAGCGCGAGCTTTCGCCCCTCGTGAACGCCGCGCGTGACTGGCAAACCAACAAAGCACTCCGCCCATCCACTGCGCAGTTGGTCGACGTGAAAGTTGGGGATATTCTCAAACTCAATGCCAACGCCAATAGCGGGTGTAGCAATCCCAACACGCGCAGTGGACGTGTCGCAGCAGTCGGCACAAACTCCATCATCGTCTCCGATACGGCGAATCCAACTGGTGGGTACACGGACGCGGAATATGCGACCGTCGCGGCGACATGGGACACGCTCGTCTTTCCAATGGATACCACGGCCTTTGGCGCTCCAACCAATATTAGCGGCTACGGGAAAGTCATCCTGTTTTATTCGAGTGTGGTGAACGCGCTGACCCCGACAAATGCCGGATATGTGATTGGCGGATTTTTCTTTCAACGCGATCTCTATCCGAGAGTCGCACGCAGCGGATTACAAGCCTGCCCAGCGTCAAATGAAGCGGAAATGTTCTACCTGCTCGTACCGGATCCGAACGGCACGGTGAATGGCAATAAGCGAACGAAAGACAACGTCACACGGCTTAATCTCAGCACCACGGCACACGAATTTCAACATCTGATTAACTCCTCGCGACGTTTGTACGTCAATGTCGGCGCAGCCGCGACAGAAGAAACGTGGTTGGATGAGGGCCTTGCACACACGGCGGAAGAACTTCTGTACTTTCGTATCTCCGGCTTCTCGTCGCGGCAAAATCTGACGCTGCAGGATGTAAGTGGTACGCCGGCACGGGCCGACGCCTTCAGCAACTACGCGTCGCAAAATTTCGCGCGCTTTTATTCGTTCCTGATCAATCCCGAAAGCAATTCGCCGTACGCTCCCAATGATTCGTTGGCAACGCGTGGTGCGACGTGGAATTTCTTGCGTTTTGCCGCCGGTCGACAAGGCGCGAGCGGTGAGGCTCCATTTTACCGTGCCCTCGTGAATTCGAAGACCACCGGCGTTGCCAATCTGTCCAATGTGCTCCCCGGCGGACAATTCGGTGACTATCTGCGCGATTGGAACGTGTCGGTGATGGCGGACGATTACAGTGCGGCCGAGACCGCTGCGCTCGACACGCGTTACGTGTTACCCGCTTGGAATTTCCGTAGCATCTACCCAGGGTTGCGCTTTTCAGGTGGTACGGCACTCGGCGTCTATCCCATCGCGACGCGCTCGTTGCAAAACAACATCACGCAGCGCATCACGTTGGCGGGCGGTACGAGCAGTTATGTCCGCTTCGGCATCGCCTCCGGTGCCAGTGCGTTGCTCACGATGTCGTCGAACGGTGGCGCGCTTCCGTCGGTCATGCGCTACAGCGTGGTGCGTCTGCGTTAACCGCACGTTCGCGCTTAGCTTCGTTTTTTCAGCGTGATTTCGAAGAGCTTTGGCCACAGTTTGCCGGTCACGAACAGGCGATCAGCTTTGGCGTCGTACGCGATGCCGTTAAGCACATCTTCTGATCCGCGTCGATCCATCGGCGGCAAGATGCCAGCGAGATCAATCCAGCCCAACACGTTGCCCGTGCCCGGATCGATACGGACGATTTGATCGCTTTGCCACACGTTTGCCCAGATCTCGCCTTTAACCCATTCCAATTCGTTCAGCTGTGTCACCGGCGTGCCGTGATCAGTGACGGTAATACTTTTTTGCACAGCAAATGTGGACGCATCGCGCCAGCGAATGACCGCGGTGCCATCGCTCATGATGATCGACGTGCCGTCGGTCGCGAGTCCCCATCCTTCTCCTTCGTATTTGAACTGCGTAATAGGTGCGAAGGATTTCGCGTCGTACTCAAACGCCACGCCCGACGTCCAGGTGATTTCAAAGAGGCTGTTGCCAACAAGCACGATGCCTTCACCAAAGTACGGTTCGGGCACATCGCGTTTCCGTAACACGCGCCCTGTTGCAAGCTCCACTTCGCGAATGCTGGACTTGCCCACTTGGCCGGTGCTTTCGAACAACGTGCCATCGTGCCACACGAGTCCTTGCGTGAACGCCTCTGGGTCGTGCGGCCACGCCTGCACCACCTCGGCCACATACGTTGGAGTGCGCGATGATGTCACGCTCTGATGCACGGTGGCGGTGGAATCGGCAGTGGCCTCATCACGTCCGCAGGCGGCGAACGCACTGCTGACGCAAACGAGAGCGATCAACACGAAGAGCGTATGTGTGCGGCGAGTGGAGGAGAATTGCGGCATGGTAGGTTCGAGCAAATGATGAGGCGGGCCGAATGTGATCCTGCAAAAATGTAGCTTAGCTCGTGCCAGATGCCTTCATCACTTTTACCCACGTTCGCAATGCGGAGAACTGTTGCACCAGATCTGCTAATTGATGATTGGCATTCAATCCGCTTGGGCTGGGAAGCACCCACAACGCAGAATCTGCGATGCGTTCTGGTTGTAGCCCGACCCTTGCACGCGGTTTTGCAAACGCCGCGCGGTACGCGCCAATGCCGAGAAATGCTACAACTCGCGGGTGGATCTGCGTGAGCAAGCGTGTGAGTCGTTGACCGCCGGCAACGTATTCCGACGCAGTGAGTTCGGCCGCAGTCGCTGTCGTGCGTTCGACCATGTTCGTAATGCCGACGCCGAGCGCGAGAAGTTCATGTTCTTCCCAAGGGGCGAACAATCGCGGCGTAAATGCCGAGCCGTGGAGCGCTGGCCAGAAACGATTGCCCGGGCGGCCGAAATGATGACCGATCGCTGCCGTGTACAACCCTGGATTGATGCCGCAAAATAACACGTCAAGATTCGGCGCAAGAAGATCACGCACGGTGAGATTCACCGCTGCGGCCAAATCTGCTTTGGTAGGTTTTCGTGGGGGTGCAGTCACGATGCGGTGAGCGACTGCTTGAGCGCCGCAATTGCCGTGAGCGCCTGCAGTGGCGTCATCGAGTCCGGCTCGAGTTGCGATAGTGCGTCGGCGAGTTGCACGAGTGCTGGATCTGGCACGACCACCGGCGGCACAAAAAAACCAAGTTGCGCCGTTGACGCACCCGCTCCGTCACGCATGCGCGGACCTTTGCGCGTGGCACCTTTGGGCGCGTGCAAACCATCGGCCGTCAGTCGCGACGCCATCTGTGCACCCTCCCCTTCCAACAACGCGAGCACTTCTTTCGCACGCGCAATGACTGCGGGCGGCAGGCCGGCAAGACGACCAACTTCAATACCATAGGACCGATCAGCGCCGCCGGGGATCAGCTTATGCAAAAACAATATTTGATCTCCAACCTCGCGGACGGCCACGGCAAAATTGCGCACACCAGGTAGTTCGTTGGCGAGCTGCGTGAGTTCATGATAGTGCGTCGCAAACACGGTCTTGCACCCGATTACATCGTGCAAATGTTCGCTGACACTCCACGCAATTGACACGCCATCGTATGTGCTGGTGCCACGGCCAATTTCGTCAAGTAGTACCAGTGACCGTCGCGTGGCGGTGTGGAGAATTGCGCTCGTTTCGCTCATTTCCACCATAAACGTACTTTGTCCGCGCACGAGATTGTCGCTCGCGCCAACGCGGGTGAAGAGACGATCTACAATTGGCAGACGCGCACGACGTGCCGGTACGTATGCACCAACTTGCGCGAGCAGTTGGATCAGACCGATCTGTCGCAAAATCGTGCTCTTACCGGCCATGTTCGGACCGGTGAGCACGATGAGTTGCGCATCGGCGGCCAGTTGCAAATCATTGGGAATAAATTTTTCACGTGCCATCATACGTTCGACCACAGGGTGTCGACCACCAATGATTTCTAAATCAAAATCATCGTGGAGCTCCGGCCGCACATATTGTTCGCGTTCCGCCACTTCGGCAAACGCCGCTAAAACATCAATCGTCGCAACACGACGTGCAACCGCTTGCCATCGTGTGATCGCGAGGCCAACGTCGCGGCGCAGTATTTCAAAGAGCTCGCGCTCGCGCGTCTCAATGCGATCAGATGCCGTGAGCACGCGCTCCTCGTACGTCTTGAGCGCAGGCGTGACATAGCGCTCCGCGCCCGTGAGCGTTTGGCGACGTTGGTAATCGTCTGGGACAAGGTGTTTGTTTGCATTCGAAATCTCGAGATAGTATCCGAAGACGCGATTGAATCCCACCTTGAGCGAGTGAATGCCGGTACGCGCGCGTTCGTCCGCTTGAATCGTTGCAATCGCATCCTTACCACCATCGCGCAGCGTCCGCAGCTCATCGAGTTCGCCATCAACGCCCGGCGCAATAGTACTCTCGTCGCCAATCGCGAGCGGCGGCCGTACCACCAACACGCGCGTGATGCGTTCCGCGTGCTCTGCACCGTTGTCCCAATCGGCGAGAATCACACCAAGCATGCCGCCCGAGGCGTTTCCTTGTGCGGCATGATCAAGCACTGATTGCGCCGCATTGGCAACATGCGGGAGGCGCGCGAGCGAATCGCCAAGCCCGCGTAGTTCGCGTGGTGTAGCGCGGCCGGCAGCAGCTTTACTGGCGAGACGCTCAACATCGCGCACGCCATCGAGGGCTTCGCGCAGCGCCGCGCGGCCGATCGGATCACGCACCAACACGGTGACGGCGTCGAGTCGACGTTCGATGGCGTCACGCTCTAACAGCGGAGCTAGTAGCCATTGACGCAGCAAACGTTGCCCCATTGGTGTGGCGGTGCGATCCAGTACGGACAGCAGCGTTCCGGCAAGGTCGGCACCCCGGAGCGACTCGACCAGTTCGAGATTGCGTCGCGTCATTTCGTCGAGGGGCATGAGACCGCCTGGACGTTCGATGGTTGGCCGAGCGAGATGCGGCAGTCCGCCCGGTTGTAACTCGCGCAAGTACCGGAGCAACGCACCGGCAGCACCAATCGCGGCGCCATCGCTTGGTTCGAGGCCGAAGCCTTCGAGACCGCGCACATCGAACTGCCGCGTCAGTTCATCCGTGGCAAGTTGTGCGTCGAATTCCCAACCGTCGCGCTCAGTGGTCAGCGCACCATCAACACCGCGCAATGCCTCGGCAAGCGCTTCATCGGTGTTGCCGCGGACGACGAGGAGTTCGCGTGGCGCAAGACGCGCAAACAATGCAGGCGCATCCATTCGCGTTACAAGCGCCATTCGCAATTCACCAGTCGATAGGTCTGCCGCCGCAACGCCAATTTGTGCACGATCACCATCGCGTGCAGTGTCACGACCACTCGCGACGGCGCACACGTAATTGGCGCGCGCACCATCGAGCATATCATCGGCAAACACCGCGCCCGGTGTAATGGTCTCTACCACTTCACGTCGGACCAGACCTTTCGCCAGCTTCGGATCTTCCACTTGCTCGCAAATGGCGACACGAAATCCTTGTCCAACTAATCGACGCAGATATTCCGCCGCCGCCTTGACGGGGATGCCCGCAAGCGGCACGTCCGCCGCGCCACCGTTGTTGCGCGAGGTGAGTGTTAGTCCAATGGCGCGCGACGCCGTTTCGGCATCGTCGTAGAACATCTCATAGAAATCGCCCATTCGAAAAAACAAAATCGCGTCTTGATGACGCGCTTTGATCTCGCGGTATTGTTGCATCAGTGGGGTTGCCGCGCCGCTCACGAATCCCACTCCGCGATAAAGCCGGACTGCCCTTGCTTCTTGAGCTTGGCAAGCGCCGCTGTTGCATCAGTGCGCAGTTGGTAGCGACCAACGCGCACGCGAAACGGCTTGCGGTCACCGTCGATGCGCGCGGCAATGCCGCGCTTCTGCAAACGTTTCACGACCGCCGTGGCCTGCGCGCGCGTGTCATACGCGGCAAGTTGCACGCTGTATGTGCGGCGTTCGGATTTGACGATTGACTTCGTGACGCTATCAATTTTCGCAGGCGCGATGGCTGTAGGCAGGGCGACAGAAATTGGCGTGGTGGCGATAGCCAATGACGCCGCAGCCTTCACGCATCTGCCGCGCAATTCTGCGGCTTGCAGTCGTAGTTCGCCCTCGGGAACGTCCGCTGGCGTGAGCACGGCCATGATGCCACAGGCGTGCAGCGGGTCACGCTCATCGAAATAACTGCGCGCGAGCCACAGCGTGGCTTTAGGTCGTTGTACGGCGTCTGAGTAGTCGCGTAATAAGCGTTGGAGATATGTTCTCGCGTCCGACGAATTTCCGCGCACCAGCGCTGCCTCTCCAAGCCGTAACAATGCGTCGGGCGCGCGCGGCGACAGTGGAGATTCTAGGACAAGTCGTCTCCAATCCGATTCCGCGTCCGCTGCGTTTTCACCCAGCAAGGCACGCCAGTACAAGACTTCAGCCACGTCATCGGACGACGACAACGCGCCCACCAGGGAATCGAGCACCATACGCGACGCGCCGCTATTTCCAGCGTCGACCATTGCGCGCGCACGATCGATGACCGACTGAACGGCGGTTGATGTTTGCGCGCGAACGATGCGCGGCGCGGCACTGCCGATGACGACGCACGTCGCAATAACAAGGAGGTGCCTCACGCGTCGTCGTACGTCGCGCATCATGCGCCGCATCATGCGACAGCGCGCGAACGAAGCGCACAGAGTGCCAATACAAGCGAACTCAGAATCTGTGCTGGATTTGAGACGGTACTTTCCTTCAGTGCGATATCGGCCTCCAGCAGCAACGCCAACGCGCGTTCACAGGCGCGCGCCGACCACCGCTCCGTCACCTTCGTCCATGCCGACGCCGCCTCATTCCACGGTCGGCCGGGATAGCCGCCCGTTTCCTTTAAAAACGCAAAAAACTCTTGCGGCAACCGATTGGTCGGCACACCAGCGTCGCGACGCGCGCGACCGAAGGCAAGCGCCAATGCTTGTGTACTCAACATCATTACCACTTGGACTCCGGTGACTTTTGGCTGCCCGAGCACGTGACCAATCAACGCCGTAGCCTGCGCCGCATCTTGTTGTGCCACCGCATCCAGTAAATCAGTCACGGTTTCTCCACGACGCACACCAACCACCGCCGATACGGCCTCGACGTCGATTACAGTGCGCGTCGCGCTCACCTCGTGCGCCCCAAGGACATAGCTTGCGCACTTGTCGAGCTCAGCGGCAAGTAGATGCAAATCGTTGCCAACGGCTTGCTGCAGCAATTGTGTGGCGTCGTCCGCAACCTCGAGTCCGTGCGCCGTCGTCGCATGGTGGGCTATCCACTTGCGCACCCGTTCCGGTGACAGCGGCGCAAACTCGAGCGACTCCGCACGTTGTTGCAACGCCGTGTCAATCTTCGCGCCCGCTGGGCTGACGAGCACTAACAACGTGTCGCTGGCAGGGCGCGCAAGGTATTTGTCGAGCTGCTGCCGCGGCGCCTTTTTCAGCGCGCCCACATCCCGAAATACCACCGCGCGTCGCTCGGCCAGCATCGGCGGCGTGGACAAAAGGCTGCTGACATCTTCCGCGTCAAGCTCACTCGCCCGTCGAATTTCGCAATTGAAATCACGCGTGGATGGATCGACCGCCGCCGCCAAAAGATCATAAATGGCAGCGTCTTTGAGATAATCATCATCACCGAACAGGTAGTACACCGGCGCAAACGTGCTCGATTGAATAGCAGCCTGCACCACGCGCAGTGGTGATACTTCTTTGGCGTCGGTGGCGGGACGTGGGGGCATCGCTGCAAGATAACAACGCCCTACCGTATCCCTAGCGCTGGTCGGACACCAAGCTGAAGTCTGCCGTCACAAAATGCGTGGGCGCATCGTCGATGATAACCGCCGCCGGCCAGACCGGATTACCCGTGGCCATCGCTTGCAGCAACGCCGGACTGATGTAGGAATTCGGCGACGACAATGCAGGCTGCGTCGCAATCACGGGCTGCATCGAGAGCAGCGGCGCGGCATTGCTCGCGAGACCGCGCCAGACCAGTGTGCCAATGACCGCACCCGCCGCAACGGCCGCAAGCGCACGCGGCGAACGCAAGCGCGCAGACTGAAAAATCGTGGTGCGCAGGAGACGCCCGACACTCGAGGAGTCATCGACATTTGGTTCGTCGCGACACGCAGCGAGGCGAACGCGTAGTCGCGCTTGAAACGCCTCCGACGGCTCGATTGACGGCATACTCCGCGCGATCATCAGCGACCGACGAACGAGCGTGTCCAGCGCCGCGCAGGCGTTGCACGAAAGGATGTGTCGTTGTGCCTCGCTCATTTGCTGGCCCGACATCGTATCGTCGAGATAGGCGAGGTGCTGTTTACGAAAATTCTTGCAGTCCATCGGTACAGGGTCGAAGAAACGCTCATCTACGGCATTGTCGCTGAAGCAGCATACCCGCCCACGAAATGGCAGTTCCGCTCAGCAATAACGCCACCGTTCATAACGGTGACGCCAAACCCCCCGTCGAGGCAATCCCGACGGAGGGCTAAAAATACATTCTTTTAACGAACGAGTGGTCCAATGATTTCGGCGAACGCGGTGCGCGCTCGATTCAACCTTGACTTCACGGTTCCCA
>JANYFO010000094.1 GCA_025362635.1 Gemmatimonadaceae bacterium
ACTTGAACACACCGTCCACAAGCCTCAGCGGCAATGTGCACGGTATGCCCGCTGCGCATTTGCTCGGCCTCGGTGATCATCGTCTTTCTCACCTCTCGTCGACGTTCCCCGCCGTGCGGCCGGAGCATTTTGTGTACGTGGGGCTGCGCGATCTTGACGTTGCCGAGCGAGCGTTGATTCGATCGATGCGATTGCGTGCATTTACGATGCGCGACATCGATGAGCGTGGCCTTCGGGCGGTGATGGATGATGCGGTGACGATTGCGACGCGTGGCACGGGGGGCGTGCACGTGTCGTGCGACGCTGATTGGATTGATCCGCGAGAGGCACCGGGTGTTGGCACGCCGGTGCGCGGTGGGGCGACGCTGCGCGAGGCGCATCTGGCCATGGAAATTATTCACGATTCTGGTGCGCTGTTAGCGATGGACCTCGTGGAGATCAACCCAATTCTCGATCGGCGAAATCACACAGCCGAATTGTGTGCGGAACTCATCGCGAGCGCTTTTGGGCGTCGCATTCTTTAAGCGAGGTATCGACGATGACTAGCCTAGCTGCTCCGAACGCCACTGAAGAAAGTATTGCCCGAGAAGAGGCGTGGGGCGCGCACAATTACCACCCGTTGGATTTAGTGATTGCGCATGCCGAGGGTGCGTGGGTGACGGACATTGAGGGGCGACGATATCTCGATTGCCTGAGTGCGTATTCGGCGGTGAACCAAGGTCATTGCCATCCACGTATTTTAGCGACGCTGGTGGAGCAGGCGTCGCGCGTGACGCTGACGTCGCGCGCGTTTCGCAATGAGCAGTTGGGTGCGTTTTGCGAGGAGCTGGCCACGTTGTGTGGAATGGAGATGGTGCTGCCAATGAATACGGGTGCCGAGGCGGTGGAGACCGCGATTAAGGCGGCACGACGCTGGGGCTATACGCGGAAGAATATTCCGCCTGATGCGGCTACGATCATTGCGTTCGACAACAATTTTCATGGTCGTACTACGACGATTATCGGGTTTTCGAGTGAGCCTTCCTATCGTGCGCACTTTGGTCCGTTTGCGCCGGGATTTGTGTTGGTGCCCTTTGGTGATCTTGCGGCGGTGCGTGCAGCGATGACATCGAATACGTGTGCCGTGCTTCTTGAACCAATTCAGTGTGAAGCGGGTGTGCTCATTCCGCCTGATGGCTTCTTGACCGATTTGGCGACGTTGTGTCGCGAGCGAGATGTGTTGTTGATCGCTGATGAGATTCAGACGGGTCTGGGCCGGACGGGGCGCATGTTCGCATGCGATCATGAAGGAGTGCAGCCGGACATGTATGTGTTGGGGAAGGCGCTGTCTGGTGGTTTCTATCCGGTATCCGCCGTGGTGTCGAGTCGCGAGGTGCTGGGGGTGTTTGGTCCCGGTTCGCACGGCAGCACTTTTGGTGGCAATCCGTTGGGATGCGCGGTTGCGCGGACGGCATTGCGGGTGTTGGACGACGAGCACCTCGTCGAACGATCCGCGGTGCTTGGCGCGTGGTTGTTGTCGCAAGTGCGCACCATTGCGCATCCGAGCATTGTGGCTGTGCGTGGGCGCGGGCTGATGGTGGCGATTGAACTCAGCGAGCGAGCTCGTCCGTATTGTGAATTGCTCAAAGAGCGGGGCATGTTGTGTAAGGAGACGCACGATTTTGTTATTCGGCTTTCGCCGCCATTAGTGGTGCGCGAAGCGGATTTGGCGTGGGCGGTGGAGCAATTGCGGGACGTATTTAACGGATAGGCATTTGCGATCGGCTAACCAATGCGCAGCGACGCGGTCGCCAGTTGAACCTCCCGTAAGAAGCTTACGAGACCGGCGATGAGTCCGATCATCGCGAGCACGAACAACGAGGCGACAATTCTGGACACGTTGGGTGTGAAAAAGGCGCTCACAAATAGCACTGCGATCATCACGCAGACGAGGAGCGCCGCGAGCGTGAAGAGGCTGATTGCCCAATTGACGAGGCGCGCGCGACGGGACAGCACTGTCAGATCGTCACGCAGCACGGTGCGATATTCCCCCGTTGCTGAGACGTGATGCGCTTCTAACACGCGCGCACGATCGATGATGCGAGCTAAGCGGTTTGTGAGCACAACTAACAGTGACGCAATGCCGGTCAGCAGGAAGACGGGGGCAATTGCGAGCTGAATGACGTGGGCAATGGCGGCGACGCGCGCGTCTGTTTGCATAAAAGAAAGATGACATGCGTACCCCCGCCCGTCATCATTCCTTTGACTGCGACCGATGACTGCGACCGAAGCATGGGCGCGCTGCTGGTCTGTCCCTTTGTTGTCTTCTCAGGAGCACCGCATGAACACCACCGACGAAGCGCGACTTGCGATGTTGGCCACGATTTGCCTTGCGCTCCCCGAAACGTCGATGGTGAGCAGTGGTTCGCACGCCAGCTTCATCGTGCGCAAGAAGACCTTTGTCTACTTTTTGAACGATCATCACGGCGACGGGATCGTGTCGATGTGTTGGCGCACCACACGCAGTGAGAACGCCGCGTGGGCGGCGCAAGACAGCACCCGCTTCTATCTCCCCGCCTACCTTGGCGTTCAAGGGTGGGCCGCGCTGCGGTTGGACGTGGGGGCGATTGACTGGCACGAGGTGACGGGATTTGTTGCTGACAGCTATCGACTGGTTGCGCCAAAACGGTTGTCCGCCACAGTGGCGCCGCGTGATGCCTGACATGTTCGCGCGAAACGCGTTGGTATTGTGCACACGCGAACGCTCTGCGCTCGTCCTTACCAGCAGGCTCGTCGCACGACGGGTGACACGTAAACCCGGAGCAAGTCGAATGATCACCACGTACGTACGACGCGCCGCGATGGCCCTCAGCACGGCAGTCGCGTTTACGTCATCCCTACCGTTGACTTCATTGGCCGCGCAGACTGCGACCGGTACTGTGCGCGGCAAAGTCACCGATGCAGCCAACGGACGCGGCTTAAGTGAAGTGCAAATTCTTGTGAACGGTACGCGTGTCGGCACGATCAGCGGGGCGAACGGGGATTACACACTCGTGTCTGTCCCACTTGGACCGCGTGCGTTGGTCGTGCGACGCATCGGCTATCAGCCTGTCGCGCCGTCGGTCACGGTGACAGAGGGTGGTGTCGTCACGCTGGATATCGCCATGCGAGTCAGCGCCGTGAATTTGAACGAAATGGTGATCACGGGTTCGGGTGCGCCAACGGAAAAACGCAAGATCGGCACGAGTATGGCGTCCGTCGACTCGACGTTGATCAGTCGCGCGCAGGCCGTGACGCTTGACCAGGCATTGCAAGGCAAGGTTGCTGGTGCGCAAATCTCGCAAAACTCGGGTGGACCCGGCGGCGGTGGTGTGTCGGTGCGACTGCGTGGCACGAATTCGTTTATCTCCGGTTCTGATCCGCTCTATATCATCGACGGCGTGATCATGGATAACGGATCGGCGCAACTCACGGATCTTGGTGGACGCTCCAATCCGCAGAATCGGTTGGCCGATCTGAATCCCGCCGACGTTGAACACATTGAAATTATTCGTGGTGCGGCGGCGGCGGCACTTTACGGCTCACGTGCCAATAACGGTGTTGTGCAGATTTTTACTAAACGCGGCACCATCGGAAAGCCACGATTCACGTTGACGTCACGCTACGCGAGCAACGAACTGCGGGCGCAGCAGCCGTTCAATTTCTATCCGTACGACGTCAACGGACTGCCGACAGCGCGATTTAACTATCAAAACGACATTTTCAAGCGCGCAGCAACGACAGAACAGAATCTGGCGATTGAAGGTGGTACCGAAGGCACGCGCTATTACCTCAGTGCCAATGCGTCGAGTGAGGACGGCATTCTGCGGTCGACCTCTTCACGTCGGCAAGGGGCACGCGTCAATCTGCAACAGCAGTTGCATCCGCGGCTCATCGCGAACGTCACGGCCAACTACGTCAGCACGAGCAATGCGTTCCAAGCGTTTGGTGAACAGAATGACTACGGGATTATGGGCTCGCTGTTTTTCGCGCCAACCAACGTCGATTTTCGACCCGTCAACGGCATCTATCCGCTCCCGCCTGCCCTCGGCACAAATCCATTCCTAGCGATTGATCGCATCAAGAATCCGCAGACGATTGATCGATTTATTGGTTCAACAAAATTCACGTGGACGCCGGTCACGGCGTTAGTGATGGACTATACGGTGGGTCTCGATAATACGGGTTTTGAGCAACGTCAATTCATTCCGCGCAACGCGGTTTTGGGAACGGCGCCAAACTCCACGGGGCGATCGCAGTCAGTCTTTCAAGCCACGCGCGTCGTCAATCAAGACGCCATTGCGACGTATAGCTGGAAAGCTCCATGGGATCTCGAAATGCGCACGACTGGAGGGTTCAACTACACGTCGCAGCAAGTGCGCACCACCAATGCTGTGGCAAACGGACTCGCACCGGTCGGCGAGCTCGTGAGTGCAGGCTCGACGTACTTGGCCGGTCAATCCGAAGTGGAGTTGCGCACACTTGGCTTTTATGGACAGCAAGAGGTGTCCATTCAAGATCGGTTGTTCTTGACCGGTGCGGTGCGTTATGACGCGTCGTCAACATTTGCACCGTCGGAACGCTGGCAGGCTTTTCCGAAGTTCTCGGCGTCGTACGTGGTGCTGAACAATCGGTCTGGCGCAATAAACAATCTGCGGTTGCGCAGCGCGCTCGGTTGGGCGGGAAGTCAACCGGGCATTGTGAATGCATACTCGCAGTTTGTCACGTTTACGCAGTTGCCGTTTGCTGGCCGACCCGGCTTCGTCAACGATGTGACGTACGGAAATCCCACACTGCGCAACGAACGGGCGCGGGAATGGGAAGTCGGTACTGAAGCGGGCGTGTTGAGCGGGAAGGTGTCCATCGATGCGACGTACTACAATCGACTCGTGTCAGACCTGCTGTTTTTCCGTCCACTCGCCACGAGCACCGGATTTTCTCGGCAGTTCTTCCCGATTGGCAGCATGTCCAACAAGGGTTTCGAACTGCTGGTGAAGACGACAAACGTGGACAAGCCCAACTTTAAATGGTCGTCCACGGCCACGTACACACGCAATAAAAATTTGGTCGAATCATTGGCCATTCAGGACTTTCAATCCGCAGGTGGGTACCCCAACCGCATTCGCGCGGGCGAACCTGCGGGTGTGTTTTACGGGTCGTATGCCGCACGTAATTGCGTGACTGGTGCGCTGTTGCTCGATTCGCTCGGTCGCTATCGTCGGAGCAATCAGACTGCAGACATGGGTGCGACATTGGCCTTGCGTCAAGCGCTCAGTCAAGGCACGTGTAATGATTCACTTAGCAAGGTGATCGGCGATCCCAATCCGTCGTGGCTCGGCTCACTGTTGAATGAATTCACCCTTGGCAAGAAGTTGCGCGTGCGTGTGCTGCTGGATGGGGTGTTTGGCAACGACATTATGAATTTGTCAACGCGTGCGCAGAACGCCGGTGTGGCGAGCAATTCGAAGGAATATGAGCGCGAACTGCTGCCGTATGGAGACGTGCGCAAGCTGCCACCGACGTTTAACTCGCGCACACAAGGCGTTTTTCAATATTGGGTGGAAGACGGTTCGTTTGTGAAGCTCCGCGAACTGTCGGCGAGTTACACGGTAGACTGGCCGTTGGTGCGCCGAGTGTTCAAGGAGGGCATCGATCTGACGGTGTCCGGGCGCAACCTTGCTGTTTGGACCAAATACCGCGGCTACGACCCAGAGATCAATCTTTTTGGCACCAACGCGGGCGGTGTTGGATCGGCCCAAACAACGGCGGCGGATCGCGGTTTCGACTTTGGCGGTTATCCCATTCCTCGCGTGTGGTCCGTTAGTGCGCGCTTCTCTCACTGACCCGCAGAGACCATCAACCATGCGAGCAATCAGATATTTCGCGGTGGCGCTGGCCGCCACGGTGATCGGAGCATGCAATCTCGATCTGCAGAATCCGAATTCGCCAACCGAAGTGCAAGTTATCACCAGTGCGGACGGCATTATCGCGTTGGCGACGGGGCTGCAGTCACGTTTTTCGACGTCGTACGGAAACTTTGCGTACACGTCGGGTCTTGTGACGGACGAATTTGCGTCGGTCACCGCCGCTCTGATTTCTATCAGCGATGCGGAGCAGGGTGCCGTACCGTCGGGTACGGGTATCGCCGATGCGGTGTTCAATGCTGAATACCGGACGATACGCACGGCCGATGATTTGTTGGCGGGCTCGGACGCATTGTCATCATCGCTGGACGCGGGCACGCGGAGTGGACTGCGGGGCCTTGCCTTTGCCATGAAGGCGGAGTCGTTGGGCGAAGCGATGCAGACGTATCAGAGAATTCCAATTCATACGTTTGGCATCACGTCACCGACGTATGCAAATCGCAGCGAGGCGTTGCCGGTGATTCGCGCGTTGTTGGATTCGGCGGCCGCAACGATTGCCACTACGCCACCGAGTGCATTTTTCAACGCGAATATTTTGACACCGGGTATCAGCCTACCGAATATGATTCAGATCTTTCGTGCGCGGTATGCACGACTGGCTGGCGATCAGGCGACGGCGTTGGCGGCAGCAAATCTCGTGGCGCGTACCGGACCGGCCGCGCTTTCGCAACTTACATTTCCTGCGCCGAGTGTGAATCCGTTCGCCAACGTGACTGGTGGCGTGAACGGTATCTCGCCGCGTCGGCAGTGGCGGTTGTCGATGTTGCCGTCTGATCAACGATTTTCATATTTTGTCTCACCGTCGACGACGGCGGTTGGTCGCGTCGGGGCGCTGCTCGACTTGTGGAGCCGCAACGCAAATGCGCAGGCGCCTTTTGCGGTGTATTTCCCCGACGAAGCGCTGCTGATTAAAGCGGAAGCACTGGTGAGTCAAGGACAGTTACCTGCGGCCCAAGCGGTGCTTGATTCCGTGCGCACGGATTGTGTTGGTGGCCGTGGACTTGACGATCCAAAAGCGTGTCTTGCGCCACTTGCGTCGCAATTGAACGCGGCCGATCTACTCACGGAAATTTATGTGCAACGCAAGTATGAACTCTTTGGCACCGGTTTGCGATGGGAGGACGTGCGTCGCCGCAACGCGATTCGTGGACCTGTGGCCGCGCCCTTAGCTCCGACTGACGGACAGCGCTGCTGGCTGCCGTACGCCGTGGGTGACCGCAACGCGAATTCCAACGCAACGTTTGCTGCGCTGCCTGATCCGCTTGAGCCGTCTACCTTCCCGTCGGGCTGTATCGTTCAATGAAACCAACATCCATGACCACACGAGCGAACCACAGCGTAGCAAGGCGCGTGCGTCGCAGTACGACGTTTGCTGTGCGATTTGCGGCGATGGCATTCGCCGTCGCGTGCGGAACGAAGGACGCGGCGAGTCCGCTGCAACCATCGGGTGCAGTTGGCCGGGTGCGTTTCGTAAATGTGATCACCGACACAACGCGTGGCCGTGTGAACGCCATTCTTGAGGCAGTGCCGTTTGGCGTGAACCTCACGTACACACAGAGTGCACCTGCTACGTTACCATCGCCGGCAACCGCGTTGTATTCGCCGGTTCTTGCGGGTGCTCGGACCTTCGTGCTGAAGCGCACCGTCGATACGAATACCACGGTAGCGACCATTCCGTTCACGGTGACGGATCGACAGGATCAAACGGTGTACGCGATTGGTGGTGCAAATGCGAGTGCTGTGACGTCGTACATTACCACCGATGACAATTCGGTTGCATCGTCAGCGCAGGCGCGCGTACGCGTGGTGCATTTGAGTCTGACGGCCGGTGCGGTGGACGTCTTTGTGACCGTCGTCGGTACTGATTTGTCGACGGCCACCCCAACGTTTGCAAATGTGACATATCAGAGTGCGTCTACGGCGTTGGTGCTGAATGCGGGCACCTATCAGATACGGGCCGTGCCTGCGGGAACGGCAGCTGCGAGTCGTGCAGGCGCCGTGTCGATTAATGTGGCGAGCATTGCGCTTGTGGGCGGTACCGGGCGCACGATTGTGGCGGCGGACAACACGACGGGTGGGGCGCCGTTGCGAGCTTTTGTGTTGAGCGACAGGTAGGGATGAAGGGCTAGGGATGAGGGGCTAGGGATGAGGGAGGAGCCTCGGGACGACTGCAATCGCGGTCGTCCCGTTTGTCTTGGTTGATCCCTACTCCCTACTCCCTACTCCCTACTCCCTACTCCCTACTCCCTACTCCCTACTCCCTACTCCCTACTCCCTACTCCCTACTCCCTACTCCCTAGTCCCTAGTCCCTACTGCTAGCGGTATGAATCTTGAACGGTGTGTGGTTCTGTCATCAACGTTTAACTACATCAGGAGATCGCACATGCTCATGACGCTTGCAATCATACTCGTCGTTCTTTGGCTGCTGGGAATGGTCACGGCTTACACGATGGGCGGTTTGATTCATGTGCTGCTCGTCGTTGCCATCATCGTCGTGCTTGTGCGTGTAATCCAAGGTCGAAAAGTTCTTTGAGGGCAAGGAGTCGCGGTGACGCTTGCAGCCTCGGAGCGGCGGGCGATTCTGAATAATGCACCGCAGGGCTGCTGCGCTCGCTTATGAACACGCGAGCGGAGCAATCGCGTGCGGAGGCGTCGGATGAATTGCTCATCGGTCCAATTCGTGGTGATCTGTTGGGTGCAGATCATCTGGCGGCGCGCGCCCGTGCGGTCGCGCGCGCGCAGCGTCTTGTCGCGACGCGTGGGCCATTACGACCAGCGCGCCTGCTGGCGCGGCTTGCTGATACGCGCCGTATTCTCAGCGATGCGCATGAGCGACTCATTGCGGCGGCTGCGGCGGATGTGGACGCCGGACCTGCTGGCGAATGGTTGCTCGACAACTATCACGTTGTACAAGAGCATCTACAAGAAGTGCGCGCGAGTTTGCCGGGAGGCTATTATCGCGAACTTCCAGAACTTTCCGGTGGCCCGCTTACGGGGTATCCGCGCGTGTATGAGATGGCGATTTCACTCATCTCGCACACCGAAGCGCGTATCGATTTAGAAAATGTCGATTTGTTTGTCGAGGCGTTTCAAAACG
>JANYFO010000133.1 GCA_025362635.1 Gemmatimonadaceae bacterium
CGATCGAATCGGCATGACGAGCGCGAATTGGAAACTCAATCTCGACGTGGGTGAGCTTGGACTCATTTTAAGCTGCAGCGCGCGCGACATGGCGCGCTTTGGTTTGTTGACCCTCAATCGCGGCCGCTGGAATGGCACGCCGATTGTCGCGGACAGCGCGTGGTTTTCAGCGTCGTGGCGCAGCGTTCCGCCGGACAACGGCGCGTACGGCTATCTCTGGTGGTTAAATGGTGGCGTCAGTTATCGCCTGCCCGGTCCGTATACACAGCCGTCGCAAAACGGGTCGCTTTTTCCCTCCGCTCCGACGGACCTAATTGCGGCGTTGGGCAAAGGCGATAAAAAGATTTACGTGATTCCGAGTCTCGAACTTGTGGTGGTGCGTCACGGTGAAGAAGCAGATGGTGCGGGCACCAATCCCGCGGCGCCTTCCGCATTCGATGAACAGTTTTGGAAGCGGCTGAGATTAGCGTTTCGCTACTAGCGGTTCGCGTTCGTACGTTTAACGATTTCGTTTCGTATTCCAATCAGTTTTCCCGTGTCCGTTGCCGTTCACTGCTGCTTGCATTTTTAAACAAACTGCAACAGCTGGTCGCGAATCACGCGCGTTGCTGCCATGCAGCTACGCATGAGTAACAACGTTGCGCACAGCAGCAACCACCGTTTCAGATGTAATCTCGCGCATGCACTTCCAGTGGCCGAGTGGACATTGCTGCGGACCGTGCGCATGACACGGGCGGCAGGCAAGTCCGTGTTGCTCCACGATCATGTGTCGCTCCGATAACGGCCCGAATCCAAATGACGGCACCGTGGGTCCGAAAAGCGCCACCGTCGGTGTATTCATGGCCGACGCGAGATGTAATGGCGCAGAGTCATTTGTTACGAGCATTTTCGCGTGAGAGAGCAACGCGGCGGATCCTAACAATGACAATCGCCCTGTCGCATCAATGGCCGACGTCACACCGCGCGCGCGCAAAGCCTCGATCACTGCGCGGGCCAGCGGCCCATCCGAAGCCGCGCCGACCACCACCACGCGATGCGAACGCAACATGTCATCGTTCGCCAACTGCGCCGCCAACGCATCAAACGACGGCCACCGCTTTGTGGCCCACACACTACCGGGCGCTAGTGCAATCAGCGGTTCGCCTGCCGCGACGCCGTTCGCCTGCAACAGCGCGTCAACCTGCGCCATATCAACGATTCCTGGAAACAGCGACGGCCGCACCGTCGGCGCCGAAGCGTCGTCAAGGTTTGACCCCAGTTGCCAAAGGCGCTGCGCATGATGTAATTCGCGCCGAAACGGCACGCGGGATGTGTACAGCATACGCCCCGGCGATGTAGCAAAACCAATGCGCTCGGGAATGCCCGCGAGTCGCGCGAGCGCCGCAGTGCGCAACGAACCCTGTGCCATGTACGCCGTCTGCGCATTGCATTCACGCAGCCGCGCGGCCATTCGCCATAGCCCCGCCACGCCAGCGTCCGCACCACGTTTGTCGAAGACCAGCACTTGTCGCACGGCCGGATGATTTGCCAACACCCCCGCATTCGCGGGAGTGGCCACGACGTCCACCGCACCACGCTCCGCCAACCGTGCAATGAGCGGCGTGGTGAGGATCATATCGCCAAGAAACGACGTTTGCAGAACGACGTACATCGTCGTCGTCAGTCGACCTGCAGTACCGCCAAGAACGCTTCCTGCGGAATTTCCACGCTACCAACCTGCTTCATCCGTTTCTTTCCTTCTTTTTGCTTCTCGAGCAGTTTGCGCTTGCGAGAAATGTCACCGCCATAACACTTGGCCAGCACGTCTTTCCGCAACGGCTTTACCGTTTCGCGCGCAATAACTTTCTGACCGATTGTTGCCTGAATCGCCACTTCGAACAGCTGCCGCGGAATGAGCTCCTTCAACTTCTCGGCAACCTTGCGCCCCCACTCGTACGCCTTGTCCTTGTGTACGATCACGGAGAACGCGTCAATAATGTCGCCGTTGATGAGCATGTCGAGACGCACCAAATCACTTGGGCGATACTCCAACATCTCATAGTCCAACGACGCATAACCGCGACTCACCGTCTTCATCTTATCGAAGAAGTCGAGAATGATTTCGCCGAGTGGAAATTCGAAATCAAATTCGACGCGGGCCGTGTCGAGGTAGCGCATATTCCGGTAAATGCCCCGTCGTTCGGTGCTCAGCTGCATAATCGGCCCGATATAGTCCGTTGGGCACATGATGCGCGCTTTCACATACGGCTCTTCAACCGACTCGATGATGACCGGATTGGGCATCAATGCGGGATTTTCCACCAACATCATGGTGCCATCGGTCTTGTTCACGTGATATTCCACGCTTGGTACGGTAGTGACTAAATCGAGATTGTACTCGCGCTCCAGACGCTCTTGCACAATTTCCATGTGCAGTAGCCCGAGAAAGCCGCAACGAAATCCGAACCCGAGCGCCGTAGACGTTTCCGGTTCATACTGAAGCGATGCGTCGTTGAGCTTCATCTTCTCGAGCGCATCACGCAACGTTTCGTACTGTTGCGTATCCGTCGGATAAATGCCCGCGAACACAAAGCTTCGGACCTCCATGTAGCCCGGCAGCGACTCGGTCGCGCGATTGTTTTGATCGAAAATTGTGTCGCCCGCGCGTGTTTCCCGCACGGAACGCACGCTGGCCACCACGTAACCGACTTCGCCAGCTTGCAACACTTCGGTTTTCACTTGACGCAATTGCAACAGGCCAACCTCGTCTACTTCATAAACGTTATCGGACGCCCCAAACGTAATTTTTGTACCCTTGCGAATTTCACCGTCCACCACGCGAATGCTGGGAATGGCGCCGCGATACTTGTCGTAGTACGAATCAAAAATCAGCGCACGCAACGGTCCCGCCGGATTGCCCGACGGCGGCGGAACGAGGGCCACAATCTGCTCCAGCAGCTCGGGCACGCCGACCCCTTCTTTGGCACTGACCGACAACACGTCTTCCGGCATACAACCAATCAGGTCGCACACTTCCTTTCGTCGCCGCTCCGGCTCAGCCCCGGGCAAATCGATCTTGTTCAAGACTGGAATGATTTCCAGTCCGGCATCGAGCGCGAGAAACAAGTTCGACAACGTTTGCGCTTGGATACCTTGCGACGCGTCAACCACAAGGATGGCCCCTTCGCACGCGGCGAGCGAACGCGACACCTCGTACGTAAAGTCCACGTGACCGGGGGTGTCGATCAAATTCAGCTCGTACGATTCGCCATTCTTAGCCGCATACGTCATGCGTACCGCGTTCAGCTTGATCGTAATACCACGCTCACGCTCCAAGTCCAATGTGTCGAGGACTTGGGACTTCATCTCACGCTTCTGTAGAGTGCCGGTCATTTCGATGAGGCGGTCCGCTAACGTGGATTTGCCGTGGTCGATATGCGCGACAATGCAGAAGTTACGAATGTGGCTAAGCTGCAACGGAAGGCCGGGCTGAAAGATTGATTCGCGTGTAGTCCCGAAAGATAGTCGGTGCCCGTGGTCCCGTGTGTGACACTTCGCCAGCTTACCTGAATGTCTGCTTCCCGCGCTGACCAACTCGATCCTGCGGTTCTCGCCGCGCTGGGCCACCTTGAACTGGTGGCGCGGTGGGTCGTCGACGGCTTTATCACCGGATTGCATCGGTCGCCACGCAAGGGCTTCAGTGTCGAATTCGCCGAGCATCGGCCGTATATCCCCGGTGATGATTTGCGCTATCTGGATTGGCGGATCGCCGCGCGCGCAGATCGCTGGGTGGTCAAACAATTCGAAGAAGAGACCAACGCCCGCGCGATGATCGTGCTCGATGTGAGTCGCTCAATGCAGTGGAGCGGAGATCCAGCGCGGCTGACAAAGTTGGGCTATGCCGAGCGGCTTGCCGCGGCCATCGCGTTGCTCCTCATTCGTCAGCGCGACGCGGTCGGCCTTGTGCGATTTGATGCGGGGTTGCGCAGTGTCGTACCGCCGCGGGCGCAGCGCGCGCAGTGGCGTCGACTCGTTGTGGCGCTTTCAGGACCCGGCGGTGGCGCCGCATCCGATGTTGCGGGTGCGCTGATGCAAGCCGGTCGTTTAGTGCGCCGCCCAGGATTTGTAGTGCTCATTTCCGATCTTCTGGTTGATGCGGAGCCTGTGGCGGACGCCGCGCGCACGCTCCGCGCGCGTGGCCATGAGGTGCTCGTGCTCCATGTGCTCGATCCGGCCGAACGCGATTTTCCAGAGTTGGGCGAGGCGCTGTATCGCGATCCCGAATCGCAGCGCGAAGTAGCCGCCGCACCCGCCGATGTGCGGGCCAGCTATCAAGCCACCGTGCAAGAAGCGCTGGCGGAATGGCGCGGTGCACTCGGTCGTGCTGGTGCGCGATACGCTGTGGCCACCACGGACGATCCATTCGGACGACCGCTGCGGCAACTCGTCGGATCGAACGGACGCGGAGCGATGGTTTGATGCGGCTCGTATTTTCAGGAGCAAACGCTGTGGATGACGTACGCTAATGGGATTTCTTGCTCCAGCCTTTCTGGCGCTAGCGGTTTTGGCCGGTGTGCCACTGCTTGTCCATCTCCTACGTCGACGTGTTGGCCGAACGGTAGAATTTCCCGCCGTCCGGTATCTCGCGCGCATGGAGCAGGAACACAGTCGCGAACTCAAATTGCGCCATCGCTTACTGCTCTTCTTGCGCGTGCTCGCCGTCCTTGCCCTCGCGCTCGCTGCCGCTCGACCAATGGCGCGATTAGCGGGACTCGGCCACGCACCCGTCTCACTGGCCTTGGTCGTTGACAACTCCATGAGCAGTGCTGCCGTACGAGACGGACAGGCGGTAATTGATGGATTGCGCGCGGATGCCCGCACACTCCTTTCGTCACTGTCAGACGGTGACCGTGCATGGCTCGTGACCGCCGACGGCCGTGTGGTTGGTGGACCAACGGAAACGGTGCAGCAGGCCATCACCGACCTGCATGCCCTCGGCGGACGTGGCGACATGCCGACCGCCACGCGCCGGGCCCTCGCGCTTGCGCGCAGTGGAAGCCCGCGCGCAGCGGTCGTTGCCATGGTGAGCGACGGTCAACGCAACACGTTTGACGTGGTCGGTGATTCGACCGTGGTCGCCGGTGAGATTCCCGTCATTGCGCTCGTCCGTGTGCACGGGCCATTACGCAATCACGCGGTACTCGCGGTGCACGCCGACCCCGCGCGGTGGACTCCTGGTGGCACCGTTCGTTTTGCAATTGCCGCTCCCGATTCAGTCCCGTGGCGAATCACGCTGGATGGACGCACGGTCGCACGTGGCACCGTCGGTGCGTCACCAATCAACGCTCCGTCACAAATCACGCAGCGATTGGCCAGTACCAGCACCGGCTGGCTACGCGGCAGCGTCGAATTAGATCCCGACGAATTGCGTGGCGACGACGCCCGGTGGTTTGCCGTTCGTGTTGCAGCGCCGCCATCGGTGGCCGTGCGCAACGATGCGGGTCCATTTGTGACGGCGGCGTTGACTACCCTCGTCGACGAAACACGATTGGCACGCGGTGTCGAAGGTGCCGCCGGTGTTGCCGTGGTGAGCGGAGCCGATGCGCCGAGCCTCCGTGGTCCCGCGCTGCTCACTGCGCCCACCGATCCGCTCCGCGTTGGTGAAGCCAATCGTACGCTCGCTCGGCTCGGTATTCCGTGGCGTTTCGGCGCGATCGCGCGTGATGTGGTGCTTGCACGCGATGTCGCTAACTCGGACACGGGCGCTGCGGCATTATTGGAAGGCACACAAGTGCGCGTGCGCTATCCCCTCGTGCGCGCAGTTGCAGCGGGCGGACTCGCGAGCGTGAGTGACACGTTGGCGACCGCTGGCGGGACACCCTGGGTCGTTGCGGGAGAAAATTACGTCATTGTCGCATCGCCAATCGAACCCGATGCGACCGATCTCCCACTGCGCGCTGCCTTCGTGCCGTGGCTCCTCGACGCACTTTCGCGACGACTTGGCGACGATGGTCGAGTGATTCAGGCACACCCGGGCGAGCGTGTTGCCAGCATCGCGGGCGTGACGGGGCTGGAACGACCAGACGGGACAATCGTTCCGCTAGTTGGTGAGCGCATGACCGTACCGAGTGACGCGGGGGTGTATCTTCTGCGTCGGCATGGAGCCCGCGTTGGAGCGTTGGTGGTCAATCCGGAGACAGAGGAGTCGGACGTGGGGCAGGCGCAGCCGGCAGGGGGTACAGGGAGTGCGAGCGGGACATTTCTTTCACGCGTATCCGGACGTGCGGTATCCGAAGCAAGCGATGTTGGGGTGTGGCGCACCCGTGTCTTGGAGCAAACGAGTGGTCGATCATTGCTACCCGCGCTCCTGATGCTGGCACTGCTGGCTGTCGCGCTCGAAGCGTGGTTCTCGCGCGCCGCAGTTATCGCGTCCGCGCGTTGAGAAGCTGCTAGTGGGACTTCCTCGCCTCCTCGACGCTCTCGAGGCGTTACCCGCGTTTGCCCGCGTCTTCCGTGAACTCCCGGGTCCAGGGGACAGCGTTCGTGTTGGTGGTCTCGCTGGCTCGAGCGATGCGGTTTTTGTCGCGGCATTAGCACGCGCGCTTCCACAACGCCTGATCGTGATCATTTCCGATCAGCTCAGCGATGCCGAGCGTTGGCTTTCGGATCTTGAATCGCTCGTTGATGATATTCCGGTTGCCTTGTATCCGCCGCGCGAAGGCTTCGGCGAGGTTGAGGCGCATGTTGAAGTAGCCGGCGAACGCGTCGAGACGTTGGAAAAGTTAGTGCGCAGTGGCGTGCGGCTTTTGCTAACCACGTCGCGTGCCGTGCTCGAGCGGACGTCGTTACCGAAAGCTCTTGCCGGGGCGAGACTCGAACTTCGCAAAGGCGACGTTCGCCGATTTGAAGCGCTCATTGCACATCTCGAATCGATCGGCTTTGAGCGAGTGCCCATGGTCGAAGACGTCGCACAATTCTCCGTGCGCGGAGGCATCCTCGACATTTACTCGTTCGGCATGGCCGAGCCGGTGCGGATCGAATTTTGGGGCGATGAAATTATTGAAATGCGGCACTTTGATCTGAATACGCAGCGCAGTTTGCGTGACGCGGATCTGGCGTTAGTGCTCCCAGTGGACGGTCGCGTTCGTGATGACGACGGCACGTTGGAACGCATCACGCTGCCAGAATTGTGGTCGCCTGACGCCTTAGTGGTGATGCCGGCCGGAAGCACCGTATTGCCGGAATTACTGCGCACGTGGGAAGAGGCCGCGCATCATAGTGAGCTCGCGCGACGTCGTGGCGACGAGCACATTTTACGCGAAACGCTCTTTCTCGCGCCGCCCGTAATGGCGTCACGACTCGCACGATTTGGCACCATTCGGATCGCGGCACCACCACAGCGCGCGGTGAGTGCGAACGCTGCTGATATTGCACCAACAGGTCCGCCGCCTGACGTTGCGTTTCCGATCCGTCCGCCCGAAACGATCTCGCGCGATTTGCGCGTGTTGCGACGTTTGCAACGTGATGGATTGCACACCGTCATTCTTTGTGACAACGCCGGACAAGCCGAGCGTCTCGACGAACTGCTCGGTGACGATGGGCCGGTGGTCGCGTCGCTGACGATTGGCGTGCTTGGCGGTGGTTTCATCGTGCCGAATGTCGTGCGGGTACTTACCGACCACGAGATTTTTCGTCGTGACCGCCGTATGCGGCGGACGCGCAAGTATGGTACGGGCGCCGCGATGGACACGATTGGCGCGCTCAAGCCGGGCGACTACGTCGTGCATCTGGAGCACGGCATTGGAATTTATCGCGGTATCGAGAAAATCTTTGTTCGCGAAAGTACCATCGAAGCCGCGGTTATCGAGTACGAAGGCGGCGATCGATTAAACGTACCGCTGTATCGCATCGATCAAATTGAGCGGTATCGCAGCGCGAGTGATGTGTCGGATGACGCCCCGGCGCCGCGGTTGCACAAGCTGGGCGGAAATCGCTGGAAGCAGCAGCGCGAGAAAACGCGGATGGCCATTCTTGAGATGACGCAAGAATTGCTCGAACTCTACGCGCGTCGTAAAGTCACCACCCGTCCGCCGCACGGTGCGGATACGGCGTGGCAACGGCAACTTGAAAGTTCATTTCTTTTTGAAGACACGCCCGATCAACGAAAAGCCACCGCCGATGTAAAGCGCGATCTTGAGGGCGAACGGCCAATGGATCGACTGCTCGTGGGCGACGTCGGCTACGGGAAAACAGAGATTGCCATTCGCGCCGCATTTAAGGCGGTGCAGGGTGGACGACAAGTCGCCGTGCTCGTGCCCACAACTATTCTGGCTGAACAACATGCGCGCAGTTTCGGTGATCGATTCGCCGATTTCCCGGTGCGCGTAGAAGTGATGAGTCGCTTTCAGACGGCGAAAGAGCAGGCCGTTGTGATTGAAGCGCTGAAAAAGAAGCAGGTCGACGTGGTGATCGGTACGCATCGACTGTTGAGCCCCGATGTGCAGTTTGCCGACCTCGGACTTATCGTCGTCGATGAAGAACATCGGTTTGGCGTGAAGCACAAAGAGCGTCTGAAGCAGCTCAAGTTGGAGACCGACGTGCTCACGCTCACCGCGACGCCCATTCCGCGTACGTTGCATCAGTCGCTCGCTGGCTTGCGCGATTTGACGATCATGGCCACACCGCCGCGTGATCGCTCGCCGGTGCTCACGTTTGTGGAAACGTGGGACGACAGTCTTATCGAAGAAGGGATTTCGCGCGAGCTTGATCGCGGCGGACAAGTATTTTTTGTTCATAATCGTATTGAGACGATTCTTGCGATCGCTGATCACCTGCAACGACTTGTGCCACGCGCGCGCATCGCGGTGGGTCACGGGCAGATGAAGGAACGCGAACTTGAATCGGTGATGCGCAAGTTTGTTGAAGGTGAGGTGGACATTTTAGTTTCCACGCTCATTGTTGAAAGCGGCCTCGACGTGCCGAACGCGAACACGATGTTTGTCAATCGCGCTGATCATCTGGGACTTGCGCAGCTTTATCAGTTGCGTGGCCGCGTCGGACGATCGCATCGTCGCGCGTACTGCTATTTGCTTGTGCCCGACCGCATTGATGACGACGCCGAACGGCGGTTGGCCGTGCTGGAGCACAATACCGAGTTGGGCTCCGGATATCGCGTTGCACTGAAAGACATGGAATTGCGCGGCGCGGGCAATTTGCTCGGACCGGAGCAATCGGGCTTCGTGCATGCAGTCGGATTTGATTTATATCTCCGACTGCTCGACGAAACCGTCCAACAGCTCAGCCAAGGCGACGGCCAAAAGTCGTGGATTCCGGCCGATGTCTCGTTGGACTTTCCCGCATATCTCCCAGACGATTACATCACGGCACAGGACGCAAAGTTGGATGTGTATCGTCGGTTGACGTCACTCCGCGCGCCAAAAGACATCGAAGCCTTGCAGGCCGAAGTCCGCGATCGGTTCGGCCCACTGCCAGTCGTTGCACAGGCTCTCTTCGGAAGTGCCATGCTTCGGGTGCTCGGCGCGGCCCTCGGTGTGGACGGGGTGCTTGTGCGGGCCTCGGAAGCCCGTGTTAGTTTCAGGGCTGACGCCGTTCCGCGCTTAAAAGGGCTTTCGTCGGCGTTCCATGATGTGCAGTTCCAGGTGGATGTCCGACGCACGCAGCCGCTCGCTATCAAACTTACGCGTTTGGGTGGTGCAGAAATGCTCGACGGATTGGTGCGTGCGCTACGCGCCCTCGCCCTGTAAGGCAACTGGTGGCACGGCTTCCGTGTCTCACCTACACACTTTCACTCCGGTTCCGGAGTTCAACTCGATGAAATCGTACCGTTTGCCCGCGTTCGCCGCCATCGCCTTCGCCATTGCGTGTGGCGCATCGTCCAATCCGGACGTTGCAGCTTCTGCTGGGAGTCAACAGCTCTCAGTGAAGCGATTGGCCGACATCCTCGGTAATTCACAGGCGCCGCTTGAAAAAGACGTCGCGCGTTCTATCGCGGAGTTGTGGGTCAATTATCAACTCGTTGGCGTCGCCGCGTCGAAAGGCGACTCGCTGAAAGATCCAAAAACGATGGACCTCGCGTTGTGGTCGAACATTGACAACATCCGCGTCAAGAAATTCTACGACAATATTTCGAAGGGTTGGGACACGCTTTCGCCGGGTTCCGACGAGCAGCGCTACAACAACGGTGAAGCGTTCGGTGCGCGCCACATTCTGATGAAGATTGACCAAGGCGCGACACCAGAACAGAAGGCTGTTGCGCGCAAAAAAGCCGAGGCTGTTCGTGCCGAAGCAACACCGGCCAATTTCGTGAAGCTTACGGCAAAGACGGAAGAGCCAGGCGGCAAAGAACGCGGCGGTGACCTCGGCCTGTTTCCAAAGGGCACGATGGTACCAGAGTTCGAAAAGTGTCTCGTGGCCATCAAACCGGGCGAGATTTCGCCGGTTTGCGAAACGTCGTTTGGCTTTCACGTGATTTACCGTTCAACGTACGCAGATGTTGCGGCCAAATTCGCACCATTGGCAAAGCAGCGGAACGTACAAATCGCCGAGAGCACATATCTCGCGAAGGTCGAGAAATCCAACAATGTGCAACTCACGAGTGGTATTGCCGTGAAGGCAAAAGCGATCGCGCGCAATCCGTTGGGCTACGCGAAGGACAACTCGAAGGTTGCGACCTATAAAAACGGCGAGTTGACGGCGTCTGAGTTTGCCGATTGGCTGTCGGCGTATCCGGCGCAATCGCAGATTCGTCCGCAGTTGCTCAGCGCGCCCGATTCGTTAGTGGAAAAGTTCGTGCGGCAGATTGTGCGCAATGAACTGGTGCTCCACCAAGCGGACAGCGCCAAGGCGAAGATTGATACTGCAGAGATGTCCAACCTTTACTTGAATTTCCGCAATGCGCTCACGCAGACGTGGACGCAATTGGGGGTTGACCCGACAAAGCTGGCGGACAGCGCGAAAGTCGGAAACGGCGATAAGGAAAAGATTGCGGCGGCACGGTTGGAAACGTTCTTCGACAAGCTGATCAAAAACGAAGCGCAGTTTGTTGACGTGGCATATCCATTGGCGCATGCGTTGCAATCGAAGTACCCGTATTCGGTGAACGACGCGGGGCTCGATAAGGTGGTCGAGCGCGCGAAGAGCATCCGCGCAACGGCCGACTCGCTTCGTGCGCAGAAAAATCCGGCTCCGGGTGCTTCGGCACCGGGAATGGCGCCGGCACCCAAAAAGGGCGCTGATTCTGCGCTGACCAAGCCGACAACGCCAGCCGCGAAGAAGCCCTGATGACGAATTGCGGATCCCCGAGGCGTGGTGTGGGTAGGTTGTGGATATGACTATGCCTCGAGGGATTTCGCGATGACGTACGAAAACATGCCAGTGCGGTTACGCCATCTGCTCGCGGTGGCGACGCTGCTCTCCGCGTCAGTAATTTCGGCATCAGCGCAAAGAACATCGGTGAAGAAGCCGGTGCCCAAGGTGGTGGTGCCTCCCGCCTCAACGGTGAAGGGCGCGCTGCCCGACACCACACCACCGGCGGGCTTGCCAATTGACGGTGTTGCAGCGGTCGTCGGCGATCAAACCATTTTGATTTCTGAGGTATTGGCGGAGGCAAATCGACGTCGAGCCGCTGGTGCTGATGTAAAAAGCGCGGCGGACATGGCACGATTGGAATCGCGTGTTGTCAGCGATCTCGTCGAAGCCGAGTTACTCGTGCAAAAGGCCAAGAGCGAAAAGGTTGAAGTGAATGACGCTGATATTACGCGTTCACTTGACGACAATCAGAAAAAAATTCGTGCGCAGTTTAAATCCGATGCGGAGTTCAAAGCGGAGCTCAAGAACGCGGGATTTGGATCGCTCGAAGAGTGGCGCAAAATGCAGTCGGATTTGATCAAGCGTGATAATTTGCAGCGCGATCTCATTCAAAAGTTGCGTCGCGATGGGAAGATGACGGCGGTGAACGTGAGTGAGGCGGAAGTCTCCGAGGCGTTCAACACGAATAAGGAGCGCTTGCCGCGGAAGGAAGCACGGGTTGGTCTCCGCCAAATCGTCGTTGCGACGCGTCCGTCGGAGATCGCAAAAAAGCGCGCGCGAGCGAAAGCCGATTCCATCCATACTGAGCTCGAGCTGCACCCGAACGACTTCGAAACCATTGCCAAGAAGGAATCGATGGACCCAGGGTCGCGTGAACTTGGCGGCGACTTGGGGTGGAATCGTCGCGGTCGGATGGTGCCAGAATTCGATCGGATCATGTTTGCACTCAATCCTGGTGTGATCAGTCCCGTATTTGAAACGGTGTTTGGCTATCACATCATTCGGGTGGATCGGGTACAGCCGGCCGAAGTGAAATCGCGGCACATCCTCATCCGCCCAACGCTCGATACTGCCGATGAGTCCCGCGCGAAGCGGTTGGCTGCGGACGTTGCAAAGCAGTGGCGCGGTGGGGCGTCGTACGACTCGCTCACCGCCAAGTATCACGACGAGGCCGGCGCGGAAGAAAAAACTATTCCCGAGTATGTGCGCGATTCGCTGCCGGAAGCGTACCGGAATGCGATTGAAGGCAAGAAGCTGAACGAGATTCTCGAACCGTTTCCGATTGCCGACGCACAGGCAGGCGCAAACAAGTTTGTGATTGCCCAGATTACATTTCTTGATGAAGCTGGCGTGTACACGCTACCGGAAATGCGCGGAAAAATTCGCGCGCAATTGTCGGAGGAGCGTGGCATGCGCCGGCTGATCGACTCGCTGAAGAAGCAAAACTATGTCTCTATTCGCTACAATCCGGCGAAGCAGCCCGTCGGCCCGGTACAGCCCTAGCACCGTCGTGCTATGCCACGCCTAGCGATTACCCTCGGCGATCCGCGTGGCATTGGTCCCGAGATCGTCGCACGCGCATTGCAAGATGCGCGTGTGGTGTCGACGGGGGCGACGTGGATCGTCATTGGCCCTACCGGCACCGGTATCGCGGTTGACGATGTCATTGGTGATTGGCAGCCGACAGGTCAAATGACAGACGACGCCGCGCGCGCGGGTCGGCTGGCGGGATTGGCCGTGGAGCGGGCCGCACGCATGGCACTCGCGCATGAAGTGGACGGCATTGTCACGGCCCCCCTCGATAAAGCCGCACTGTACGCTGGTGGCTATGACTTTCCCGGCCACACCGAAATGCTGGCCGCCATTGCTGGCGTACAGACCACGATGATGTTGGCGTCTGACAAGCTGCGTGTGGTCTTGGCTACAACACACCTCGCGCTGCGCGATGTGCCCGCAGCGGTCACGCGAGAGGCCATTGTGCAGGCCGCGCACGCCACACGCGCGGGATTGCGCCAGGGGTTCGGGATTGCCGAGCCACGCATTGCATTGTGCGCGATAAATCCGCACGCGGGCGATGGTGGGCGCTTTGGTGATGAAGATGAGCGCATCTTGGCACCTGCCGCGCGAGAGGCTGACATTGCGGGGCCATTTCCGGCCGATACGGTGTTTGTGCGCGCTATGCGCGGCGAATTTGATGCGGTAATTGCGCCTTATCACGATGTCGGGATGACGGCAATCAAAGTGGCGTCGTTTGGATCCGCGGTGAATGTCACGCTGGGGTTACCATTTCCGCGCACGTCGCCGGATCACGGGACGGCAATGGATATTGCGGGAAAAGGTCTCGCGTCGGCTGAGAGCTTGGTCGCGGCGATGGAGCTGGCGGTGCGATTGGTGCACGCACTTGCTGCCGAGCCATTGTCGGAGCGTCCCAAGGTTCGCTAGCTTTCTAGGCTATGCACATTCGCAACATCGCCATCATCGCACACGTCGATCACGGGAAGACCACCCTTGTCGACAAGATGCTTCGCCAAGCGGGAGCATTCCGCGACAACCAAGTCGTGGAAGAGCGCGTCATGGATTCGAACCCGCTTGAAAAAGAGCGCGGCATTACGATCCTCGCGAAGAACACGTCGATTCGTTGGGGCGACACGAAGATCAACATCATCGACACACCGGGCCACGCGGACTTTGGCGGCGAAGTCGAGCGTATTCTGCGTATGGTGGACGGTGTGTTGTTGGTCGTGGATGCGTTTGACGGACCGATGCCGCAAACACGCTTTGTGCTGCGGAAGGCACTCGCGCTTGGCCGTACGCCAATCATCGTTATTAACAAGATCGATCGTCCAGGCGCAGATCCGTTGCGCGTGCACGATGAAGTGTTGTCGTTGTTTATCGAATTAGAAGCGACGGAAGAGCAACTCAATGCACCGGTCGTGTACGCGAGTGCGAAGGAAGGCACGTCCACGTTGGACATGGACGTGCCGGCTGTCGACCTCGTGCCGTTGTACGAAACCATTATTAAGACTGTTCCACCGCCACCGGCGGAGGAACTCGGTCCGTTTCAGATGTTGGTTTCGACCATCGACTATTCGAATTATCTCGGGCGCATCGCCATTGGTTCGATTCAGCGCGGCACCGTACATCTGGGCGATTCGATTGCGCACGTGCCGTTCGATACGAACAAGCCGGCGCAACGTGGTCGTGTCTCCAAGTTGTACTGCATCGAAGGACTCGAGCGCATCGAAATTCAAGAGGCATCGGCGGGCGAAATTGTGTTGCTCGCTGGCTTCGAAGACGTCGAAATTGGTGCGACACTTACCGATTGGGACGTGCAAGAGCCGCTCGAAGGGATCACGGTCGAAGAGCCAACGATCAGCGTTGACTTTCTTGTAAACAATTCACCGTTTGCAGGCAAAGAAGGCAAGTTCGTAACGTCGCGACAGCTGCGCGAACGTTTGTACAAAGAGCTCGAACGCAATGTGGCGCTCAAGGTTGAGGACAGCGACACGACCGACGCGTGGAGTGTCTCTGGACGCGGCGAATTGCACTTGTCGATCCTGATGGAAACCATGCGTCGCGAAGGCTTTGAATTTCAGGTTTCGCGTCCGCGCGTGATTATGCGTCGCGGTGAAAATGGCGAGCGGCTTGAGCCGTACGAAGAGTTGGCCATCGACGTGCCCGAAGATTATTTGGGCGCCGTCATCGAGAAGCTCGGACCGCGAAAGGCCGAGATGATCGAGATGAAAAATCCGGGACAAGGCTTAGTGCGCTTGCTGTATCGCGTGCCCGCGCGCGGCCTGTTTGGCTATCGCAGCGAGTTTATGACCGATACGCGTGGTACCGGCATTATGCACCACCGCTTTCTGGAGTACGGCGACTGGGCGGGTGGGTTGTCGGGGCGTTCCCGTGGTGTGCTCGTGTCGATGGAGTCAGGTACGATCATCGGCTTCGCGTTGTTCAGCCTGCAAGAGCGGTCGACGCTGTTCGTCAAGCCAGGCGACGCCGTGTACGAAGGCATGATGGTGGGTGAGAACTCGCGCCCGGGCGACATGGACGTGAATCCGACGAAAGAAAAGAAGCTCACGAACATGCGCACGAAAAACACCGATGAAAATATCACGCTCGAGCCGCCGCGAGAGATCACGTTGGAAACCGCGCTGGAGTATATCGAGGATGATGAGCTCATCGAGATCACACCGTTAAATATTCGATTGCGGAAACGGTTGCTCGCTACGAGTGAGCGCAAGCGTAACAGTCGAGAGGTCAAGCGTGATCGGGATCGCGATTAAGCGCGCCACCGTGTCGTGTCGTGCGCTGTTTGCTGACGAAGCTGCATAGTTTCGAGTGGACGTGCGATATTCGTAGTTGCGTTGTGCAGCGTTGCTGTCGATACTCCCCGAAGTTCCCCGCGCCGTTCGTCTTTCTACCATCTGCAGGAGATTCGTCCCATGCTGGAGCAGTTCGGGTCGTCGTCGCTGGACGCGCTCGAAGCGATGTCGCTGTCACCCGTCGGTTCGCCGTTCGGGTCCGCTTCTTCGA
>JANYFO010000141.1 GCA_025362635.1 Gemmatimonadaceae bacterium
TCTACGGCGCGACCGGCAGTACGCGGGTCGTCGATATCGCGGCGTGGGTGACGTCGCATCCCCAGCTTGGCGCCATGTTTGTCGTCGGGCTCGCGCTACTTTTAGTCGGCTTTGCGTTTAAGGTCGCGGCCGCGCCGTTTCATATTTGGACACCTGACGTGTATGACGGAGCGCCGTTGCCCATTGCAGCGTTCATGTCAGCCGGCGTGAAGACAGCGGCGTTCGCGACCTTTGTTCGCGTCATGCTTGAGGCCATGCCAGGCGCCGCTGTGCGCTGGCATCCGGTGCTTTGGTGGCTTGCCGCACTCACAATGGTCGTCGGGAACGTGCTCGCGCTGTCACAGCGCAATCTCGTCCGACTACTCGCGTATTCGAGTATTGCGCACGCTGGCTATCTGTTGGTGGCCATTGTCGTCAACTCCGGCGCGGGTAGCACGGCACTCGTGTTCTACACAGTGTCATACACGCTCGCGACGATGGGCGCATTTGCCGTACTCGTCGTCGTGAATGACGGACGTGATCGCGCGCCAACGCTTGATGATCTTGCGGGCCTGTGGGCGGATCAACCGGGATTGGCGGTACCGATGGCTGTGTACGTTCTCGCTTTTCTTGGGATGCCATTCGTTGGCGGCATGGGCTTCTTCGCCAAATGGTACATTCTGCAAGCCGCACTGCGTGCAAACGCGCCGCAAACCGTACTGGCTGTCATTCTGGTGCTCACGAGCGCCGTTTCGGCGGCGTACTATCTGTCTGTCGTCAACACAATGTTTATGCGACCACGCGTCAGTACGCGCGCTGTCTCGCGCGGTTCGCCCCTCGCGCGTGGCCTCATCGCCGTGACAACCATCGCGCTCCTGGTTCTTGGCGTGTATCCCACGCCGGTGATCAATTTGGCGCGACGTGCAACGATGCAACCGACGACGATTGCCACGCCTCCACAAGCGGCGCATCCTCTCCCAATGAGCACTGCCAGCCTTGACCGAGATCCCCATGCCCATTAGCCAAACAATTTTTCGACAGTACGACGTACGCGGCATCATCGGGATCGATCTGACGGAGGAGGTCGCATACGGGATTGGACGCGGCTATGCCGCGTATCTCGCGACGAAAGGCATGCAGGGCGCCGTCGCTGTCGGACGCGATAATCGACCAAGCGGCGATGCGTTGCGCGACGCGCTTGTTCGCGGCCTCACCGAATGCGGAATCGACGTGATCGATGTGGGCGTCGTTCCAACGCCGCTGTTGTATTGGGCGTTGCATCATGAACCCGTGGTGGGCGGCATCCAAATTACCGGATCACACAATCCGCCCGAGTACAACGGTTTCAAGATGTGTATCGGCACCGGATCTTTACATGGCGCAGAGATTCAAGCGCTCTATCGTCTGATTGTTGGCGGTTCGTTTCCGACAGGGCAGGGAACGGTGCGCCACGTGGCGGTCATCGATCGCTATGTCTCCGATATAGCGCAGCGTGTTGGACGCATCGCGCGTGCAGACGGATCACAACTGCGCGTGGTGTACGATTGCGGGAACGGCGCGGCAGCGTTGGTCGCGCCGCAACTCATGGCGGCGCTTGGGGTCGACGCGGTTGGATTGTTTACGGAGAGCGATGGCACATTTCCCAATCATCATCCCGACCCAACCGTACCCGAAAATCTTGCAGATTGCATCGCTGCGGTCGCGCGCGAGCACGCGGAACTGGGTATTGCGTTTGACGGCGATGCTGACCGCATCGGCGTCGTGGACAAAGACGGCCGCATCATTTGGGGCGATCATATTCTGATTCTGTACGCGCGCGATGTGTTGGCGCGGACCGGTCGGGGGCAGCCGATCATCTTCGATGTAAAATGTTCGCAGGCGCTGACCGACGAGATTGTCGCGGCGGATGGCATACCTGTCATGTGGAAAACCGGACACTCGCTCATCAAGGACAAGATGAAAGAGATGCATGCCCCGATCGCCGGTGAGATGTCCGGACATATGTTTTTTACGGAAGGCTTTTACGGACATGATGACGCGCTTTATGCCGCCGCGCGTCTGTTACGCATCCTCGCCGACTCCGGAAAAACGATTGACGAATTGCTGTCCGATGTTGCGCCATTTGTTTCAACGCCCGAACTGCGTATCGATACCGACGAAGAGTCGAAGTTCGCGATTGTCGCGAAAGCGGCCGCACACTTTGGCGCGACACATGAGGTCATTGACGTAGACGGCGTGCGTGTGCTTTTCGGCGACGGCTGGGGACTGCTGCGCGCGTCAAACACGCAGCCGGTCATCGTCGCCCGTTTCGAGGCGCGCTCGGCGCAACGTTTAGCGGAAATTCGCGGAGTTATGGAACGTTGGTTAAACGAGCAGGGCGTAACGCTCTGAGCATCGCGCACCGCTCCTAAAATGCGCGGACGCAGTTGGTTCGTCGTCGCCGTCGCCAGCGCGGCCGTGCTGCTGTTGCTTGGACGCGCGGTCTCAACACTCGTTGTCGATCACGCATGGTTCGCGGCGATGGGTGCCACGTCGGTGTGGTGGGAGCGGCTGACGGACACGGCGCTTTTGCAAGGTGGCGCAGGCGTGGTCGGCGCCCTGTTTGCGTTTGCCAATCTGCACGCGATTCGAAAAACTATTCTTGCGGTTGCCGTTCCGTCGCGAATCGCCAATATCGAAGTTACGGCAATGTTACCAGCGCGTCGGCTCTTGTCGATCACGGTCGTTCTCGCAATGGTCATCGGTATCGCACTCGCGATACCACTGACGAATTGGACGGCCGTTGCACTCGCCCGTCACGGAATCGCGTTCGGCGAAATTGAAGGTATGCTGAATCGTGACCTCGGGTTTTACGTTTATTGGTTGCCGCTTGAGGAGACGATGTACGTGTGGGCACTCGTCGCGATCGTGGCCATGACCACGATCGTCCTTCTGTTGTACGCACTCACTCGCAGCTTGCGACTGGACGGTCGTCACATTGTCGCGTCAACGCACGTGAGAAGACATCTGACGGTGTTGGGTGCACTCGTGCTGTTGTTGCTCGCGTGGAGCTATCGTCTCGACGCGTTCGATCTGTTGCGCGATGGGACAGGCCCCGATGGTCTGTTTTTGCGCGTCGATCACATGGTGTCGATGCGCATGGATTTGTTGCTGTGTGCGGTGTGTGCCGTCGCATCGCTGCTTATTGTGCGCGCTGGGTGGATGGGTCAATTGCGTTTGGCGTTCATTACGCTTTCGCTTGTTCTTGGACTCGCATTAGGCTTACGCAACGTGCTGCCTCTCCTTGCCGCGCGTGGCACGTTCCTCGGCGATCCGGCACAGCGCGAAGTCGATTATGTCGCGACGCGCGCGCTCATTAGTCGTCGTGCGTATGACGTCGACGGAATGCACACCGTACGTCCTGATTCTACGTCGACATTCACAACACGAATACGATTGGCTGATCTCGCTCGCGTCACCAGCGTGTGGGAGGAAAGCGTGTTGCGTGCGCATGGAGTGACGGACGAGGTCAGTGTCGGCAAGTCGGCGCGATCTCGTTGGATCACAACTGCAGACGGCAGTCTTGCGGCACTCGTTGTGCGGCAACCGATCGCAAATGCGGAACATTGGACCATACACACCATCACCACGACGCAGTCCGTGCTACACGACAGCGCCGTCGTCTTGCGTTTCGCTGGAACAGACGACGACGCTGATCGTAGCAACCAACTCACTGTTGCGCCTGGACTGACGGGACATCGTCTACTCTCGGACACCGGGGGCGTAATTCTCGGCACGCCATTACGAAATGTCGGTTTGCGAATCGCACACGCATGGGCGGCGCGCGACCCGTCGCTACTGAGTTTCGATACGCTGCGCGGCGCAAATACCGTCCTCGTCTCGCAACGTGATGTGCGCGCCCGCGTGGCGCTGCTGGCTCCGATCTTTGCGCAAAGCGACGAAGTGCTGCCGCTGCTCTATGACGGCGCGCTCTACTGGACCATCGATTTGTATAGCGCATCGGACAGCTATCCACTCAGTCAGCATTGGTTGCTCGCGCGTGAAGTTCGTAGCTATTTCCGGCTCGCCGCGACCGCATTGGTGGATGCGCGGTCCGGTCGCGTTCGGCTCTTGGCTGTTGATCACCCGGATCCAATCGCACGAACGTGGATGGCACAAGCACCAACGCTCTTCGATAAACTGAGCGACGTACCCAGTGCACTGGTGGATGCCTTGCCGCCCGCCACTGACGGCGCACTCGCACAATTACGCACATTTGCGCGATACGGCTCGCGACTCGACGGATCGCTGCTGCGTCACGTCGCCGACAGCACGCTGACCGGAGATGGGCCGCCTGCGCATCTCGTTCGCACGGAAAATGGTCCGCTCGTTGCTTGGAGTGTGCCGCTGCTCGACGCAAACGATCAACTGGGTGGCGTTGTTACCGCTGTTGGAGGGAAGCGGCGCGGAACGTATTGGGATAGCACAACCGTGCCGCGCGCGCGGTGGAGCGCCGCCGTCGAGCGACTGCGCGTCGCGCTGGATAGCGCGCGAGTATCATTGCCGGTGGGAAGTCGCCGCGAACCGCGCATGCGCGCTGGGCCGGTGCAAGTGGTGATGGGCGAGAAGGGACCGATCCTGTTGCAGGCGCTGCAGTGGAATCAGAGTGATGGTGCGCAGGTGATCGCGCGCGTGGGTATCTGGTCTGGTGATCGTGTCGGCATCGGTAGCACCACCGCTGATGCGCTTGCTCGGTTGGGCGCACCAGCAGCAGCCGGACGAAGCGGCGATGACGGCTTTCCTGCGCTTGGAGAGCCGCGCGATCTCGCAATCGCGCGCCTGTATGACTCCATGCGCAAAGCGTTACGAAGCAGCAATTGGGCGCAGTTCGGCGCTGCCTTCGACAGCCTCGGCACGGCGTTGGGAAAACCGCCGCGATAGTGCGGCTCCGTGACGCGTTGCCTGTTCACGACGCGTAACGTAGGTCGGGGTCAGCGGTTTGCATCCGCTGCACGTCGACATAGGATTGAACTGCTGGCATCCTTCGATTTGGAGAACGCGTGAACCTACATGAATAT
>JANYFO010000167.1 GCA_025362635.1 Gemmatimonadaceae bacterium
GACGTTGCGGCAATCGGTCGACAGTAGGCATATCATGGTAACCAACGGCGGCGACGAGGACCGACGACGCAGCATGTCACGACGCGGGCATCTTGCCCGGTGGTTCGATGCGCTTGTGCAACGCGTCAATAGCGGTCGTTCGCTCGACGCGCTCTCGGAGTTGGATTTGTGGCGCACGCAATTGCTGGCCGCACTATTGCTCGTTGGTGCGGTGGTGATGACGCTCGCGCTAGCAGTGTATCTGCAATTGGGGCAAACAGCGTTCGTGCTTTTTGATTTGGCGATGTATGCGTTTCTCCTGATTCTGATGATGTCCAGAAGACTCAGCTTTCACGCGCGGGCATGGGCGGTCGTTGCCTGCGCCTTGATCGTTGGTACGGCGTCGATGGTGCGCATCGGCCCGCAGTCTGCGGGCATGATGTGGCTCTCCACAGCGTCGCTGCTCGCGGCATTGCTGCTCGGCGTGACCGTTGCAATTCGCATTGTGGCGGTGCAGGCCGTCGTATTGCTCGCAATGCTTATCGCCATCCACAAAGGGCGTATTGCATGGGCAGCGTCCATGCCCAATGAGGAGCTGCTTTTTATCATTGCTTCCAGCATTTTCCTGGCGTTAAGCGGCTTGCTCTCGGCCGCCATTGGCATGTTGCTGCGGGGGTTGGAACGCGAATCATCGTTACGGCGAACGGCCGAAGCAAATTTGCGTCGCTCCCGACAGCTTGAGGCGCTCGGGACGCTCACCGGTGGCATTGCGCACGATGTCAATAATTTGCTCGTGCCGATCTTACTCAATTCGCAACTCCTCTCGCAATCGGAAACGGATCCGTTTCGTCGCCAACTTTTTGCGGATCTCCGTCTCTCGGCCGAGCGTGGACGCGATTTGGTGCGGCGCATGCTGGCGTTTGCGCGAGGTACGGATGCGGAGCAAACATCGGTCGATGTGGTCGCCATGTTGCTGGAAGTTGCACGTCTTATTCGTGCGACCGACGGACCGAATATCACGGTCGAGGTAAATGCGCGACCACTGCCACCCATTCGCGCCAACACGGCTGAACTACATCAGGTGGTAATGAATTTGGCCACGAACGCGGTGCATGCCATGCCGCGTGGTGGCGCGCTGACGTTGTCTGTCGAACCGGAGGCACCGCGCAGCGATGGCGTCGTGATTGCCGTCGCCGACACCGGTGACGGAATGGATCCGACCGTGTTGGCCCGCGTCTTTGAACCGTTTTTTACTACGAAGGCCCCGGGCAGAGGAACGGGCCTTGGCCTCGCTACCGTGCACCGACTGGTGTCGAGCATGGGAGGGCGGATTAACGTCGAAAGTGCCCTAAATGTGGGCACGACCGTGCGCGTCACGCTGCCGGTCGCGACGCCCGTCTCGCCGCTGCCAACGCCATCCCTCGCTTCAGGAACAGACGCTCCGAACCGCGTTTGCGCGATGCTCGTAGATGATGATGTCCCGGTGCTCGAGGCGACGAGACGGTTGCTCTCGAGCCTAGGTCACGAAGTGGTGGCGACGAGCAATGCCATCGACGCCTTGGCCACGATGGCGCGTTATCCAACAAAATTTGACTTATTGATCACTGATTTTCGCATGCCTGGAGGGAGCGGAGTCGAGCTTGCCGAGTCCGCGCGCCGTCTTCGATCCGACTTACCAATCGTGATTGTCAGCGGCTTTCCTGAGGCAACGGTTGGTGCCTGGAGCGGTACGCCGTTACCCGTCATTTTATTATCGAAACCATTTGATCGCGGATCTCTCGCACTCGCGATCGCGGATGCAATGATGCAACGCGCTGGCTAACCTTGGGTGATGCGGCCGCAGCGCAGTGAGTTGCAGCGCGCCCGTCTCTTCTCTCGAACTCTGAATCCGCCATGGCGTTGCTGGGTATGCAGGATGTGAGTATAGCATTCGGAGGTCCGCTGGTGCTGGATCGCGCGGGGTTCAGCATTGAGCGCGGGGAACGTGTCTGTTTGCTCGGTCGCAATGGCGCAGGGAAAAGCACCATCATGAAATTGCTCGATGGCACGATGATGCCCGACACGGGCGAGATTGTGCGACAGAGTCGGGTAACGGTCGCGCGCCTCGAACAGGACATTCCGAGCTCACTAACGGGCTCAATTTTCGATGTCGTTGCGGAGGGACTCGGTCCGTCTGGATTATTGTTGGCCGAGTATCATCAGGCAACTCAACGTGTTGGCGCCGAGCCGTCGGAGCGTGCGTTGCGCGAGCTTGATCGGTTGCATCATGCGCTTGATGCGGCGAATGCGTGGCAGATGCAAACGGCGGTCGACACCGTGCTCGAACATCTCGGCCTAGACGCCGATGCGCCGGTTGCCGCAGCGTCGGGTGGACGTAAGCGCCAAACACTGCTGGCGCGCGCGCTCGTGCGACAGCCGGACGTACTGCTCCTCGACGAGCCGACCAACCATCTCGACATCGATGCGGTCGAATGGATGGAAACGTTCTTGATCGATCGCGGCACCACCCTGGTTTTCGTCACCCATGACCGCGCGTTTTTGCGACGACTGGCAACACGCATCGTCGAACTGGACCGCGGGAAGCTGGTGGATTGGGGCACGGATTACGACACGTATTTGGATCGCAAGGATGCGGCACTCGCCGCAGAAGCGCGCGAGTGGGCGGAGTTTGACAAAAAACTGGCCAAAGAAGAAGTATGGATTCGCACGGGAATACAGGCGCGTCGCACGCGGAATGAGGGGCGCGTGCGTTCACTTGAGGCCCTGCGTGTCGAACGCGGAGCGCGTCGCGAGCGCGCCGGGGCGGTGAAGTTGCAAGCGCAAGAAGCGGAGCGGTCTGGCAAGCTGGTAATGGAAGCGCGACAGGTTGGATTCTCTCGTGGGGCAAGAGTTATTGTGCAAGACGTCACGACCACGATTACACGTGGTGATCGCGTCGGATTTATTGGTCCGAACGGATCAGGAAAGACAACGCTGCTGCGGTTGTTGCTCGGCGAGCTCTCCCCGGATGTTGGGACGGTGCGCTTAGGCACGAACATCGAAGTCGCGTATTTCGATCAGCTGCGTGAGCAACTCGATCCGGATCGCAGTGTCTTTGACAGCGTGGCAGACGGCGCCGATTTCGTCAACATTGGTGGCATTAGCAAGCACGTGCATGGCTACTTGCAGGATTTTCTCTTCGCGCCGGATCGCGCACGAACGCCCGTACGCGCACTCTCTGGTGGAGAGCGCAATCGCTTGCTGTTGGCGCGTCTCTTCACGCGTTCCTTCAATGTGTTGGTGCTCGACGAGCCAACTAACGATTTAGATATTGAAACACTGGACTTGCTCGAAGAGCTGCTGCTCGAGTACGCCGGTACGCTGCTCGTCGTGAGTCACGACCGCGAGTTTCTTGATCACGTGGTGACCAGCACGTTGGTCTTGGAAGGCGGTGGTCGCGTCAGCGAGTACGTGGGCGGCTACACCGATTGGGTCCGACAGCGGAAATCGCCGTCGATATCGGCCGGACGAGTCCGCTCCGGGAGCA
>JANYFO010000177.1 GCA_025362635.1 Gemmatimonadaceae bacterium
GTGCAACACTTGCGTCGGGCGTACAAAGACGGTCGCGGTGACTTCGGAGCAATCCTTGAGACGAACGTGACTCGCGTGTTGGCGGAGATCGATCACCTTGACGAAATAGCGCGCGCGTTCAGTCGCTATGGGACCGCCCCCCAGGATCGTGCACCCGCCGTTGCGGTTAATGTGGGCGCGGTGGTGCTGGACGTGCTTGCGCTCGAGCGGATGGGAGACGACGACGTGCGGTGGTTGTACGACGCACCAAATGAGCCTGTGGACATTATGGCGCTCGCTCAGGCGGACGAACTACGGGAAGTCTTGCTCAACCTTCTTGAGAATGCGCGGCTCGCGCAGGCGCGTTCGGTGATGGTTTCCGTTGTAACCGACGCGACGCGCGTGACCATTGTGGTGCATGACGATGGGACTGGTGTTGCCGCCGACGTGATGTCGCGGGTCTTCGAACCACATTTTTCGACACGCACGAGTGGTAGTGGACTGGGTCTGGCGATCAGTCGGCGGCTCATAGAAGGGTGGGGCGGAATGATCACACTGGTGAGTCCGGAACGGGGTGGAACGGAAGTACGCATCGAGCTGCAATCCGCCACGTAGGTTGGCGCGCGCCGCGTTATTTTCCGGGATGCCATCGGATGCCGTGTTCGACGTACCTCGCGCGACTGCGTCGCCCCCTCCACATCTCGAAGCGTGGACGCTTCCGCCCGGTTGGACGTGGGGGAATGAAGCATTACTCCAAGGACATCGACACTACCAAGAGGTGGTGGATGCGCTCGGGCGCTCGCTGTCATTGGTGAGCGCGCCCAACGCGTCGCACAGTGAATGGATCCTGCAGGAGGCGCGCGCGCTCGCGCACCGCAACCATCCCTCGATACCGACTACTTATCACTATTGGGCGTCGTACGAAGAGAGTCGACGCGGCCCAGGTTATTTACGTCGATGGATTGGCGGCGAAACGGTGCTTTCGCGCATCGCACGACTTGGTCCGGAAAATGTGCCGGTCGCATTGCAAGTGTTGCGCGAAGCGGGGAGCACGCTCGCGTATCTGCACGATACGGGATCGGCACACGGCGACATTTCAGCGAACACGGTATGGTTGACGCCGGGTGGACGACTGTGGTTGCTTGGCTGGGAGTGGGTGCTCACACGAAGTCAAATTCCGGACGGATTGCGTCCGAATTTACTGCACGCGCCGCGACCGCCGGAGTGGACGACGCTCAATGTGTGGCAACCAACGATCGCGTCGGATCAATGGCAACTCGCCGCGATGCTGTTCACCATGTTGACGGGAGAAACACCACCAGAGCGCGATGCCCCACCACTTTCGTTGTTGCGTGCAGATTGTCCGCAGGCGTTGGCGGCGGTGTTAGAGCGTGCATTAAGTGCGGATCCGGCGGCACGCTTTCCAACCATTGCGGCGTTGCTGCGCGACATGGATCGCCATGTCAACGTGCGGCAGGTCATGATCACGCCTGAAGGCGACGAACTGCCGCCAGCGCTCGATACGGCGGATGCGCGATTACGCTGGGCCACCGCGGACGACTACGAAATTTTGTCGCCGTTGGGCGACGGCATGTTCGGCAGCGTGTGGCGCGCGCGGGATCTGTCGCTCGCGCGCGAAGTTGCGATCAAGGTGCTACATCCGCATATCGCGAAAGACGATGCGGCGGTTGCCAGGTTCCGACGCGAAGCACGACTCGCAGCGCAGTTGGCGCATCCATCAATTGTGCCGATCTATGACACCGATAGTCGCGGCGACATTGTGTGGTATACGATGGAGCTCGCCGAGGGCGGATCAGTCGCAAGTTTGATCGCGCGCAGCGGTCCGCGTGCGTTCGAAGAAATCGCACAACAAGTCGACGACGTCCTCGAAGCGTTGATCGCGGCGCACGCGAGCGGCATCATTCATCGCGATCTCAAACCAGAAAATATTCTGATAGATCGCTATCGTCGCTGGCGCATCGGGGATTTTGGTATTGCCTACGCGCTCGGCGACGAACATGCCGGCTCGTCGGGCACACCATCGTTCGCCGCGCCCGAGCAATTGCTCGGCGAAGCACAGGGACCGGCAACTGATTGCTTCGCCCTCGCGAGCATCGTGTACTTCGTGCTGACGGGCGTCGCGCCGTTTGGTGATGGCTCAGGCGAAATGATTCTTGCGCGGCAGCTGGCTGATACGTTGCCAGAGCGTCTTTCGCATGACGGATTTCCCGACGCACTCAATAGCTGGTTACGTCACGGGCTCGCATCGCGCGTGGAAGAGCGTTTTGCCGACGCGCAAGAGATGCGCATCGAATGGCGTCAGGTGGTCCGCAGCATTCGTCGCGCTGAGGATGCACGACCGTGGTGGCGTCGATTAATTGGCGGCACGCAAGAGGATGATGGCGAGAACGTGCAAACACGCAGCACCTAACGATGCACGTAGACGGTTTTTGCGTTCGTAAATTCGCGAAAACCGGCGGCACCAAGCTCCCGTCCTACCCCAGATTGTTTGATGCCACCAAAGGGGAATCGAGGGTCGGACGCCACCATGTCGTTGACGAATACCATGCCCGCATCGAGCTCAGCGATGCAGCGATCAATGGTGGCGGGGTCCCGCGACCAGACACTTGCGCCAAGTCCGAAGACTGAGTGGTTGGCTTTCGCGACGGCAGCATCAACGTCAGCAACGCGAAACACCGAAGCGACGGGGCCAAACAGTTCTTGCTGCGCGGCCGGCGCGTTATCCGGAATGTCAACGAGCACTGTCGGCGGATAAAAATAGCCCGGCGTTGTTGCGCTACGTCCGCCCAGTGCGATACGCGCACCCATCCGCGTAGATGTTTCGACTTGCTCGGCCAAACTGTCTCGCACGCTTGCTGTCGCAATCGGACCGATCTGTGTGCGCTCATCGCGCGGGTCGCCAACAACAAGTTGCGCCATGCCCGCAATGAAGTGCGTCAGAAACTCGTCGTAAACCGCGTCGCAAACGATAAATCGTTTTGCGGCAATACACGACTGGCCGGAGTTCACGGTTCGCGCGGCAACGGCAACCGTTGCCGCGCGTACGACATCGGCGCCAGGCAACACAATAAATGGGTCGCTGCCGCCAAGTTCGAGCACGACTTTTTTAAGATGCGCGCCGGCAACTTCCGCGACATGACGACCCGCGCGGTCACTTCCCGTGAGCGTTATTCCGACGATACGGTCGTCAGCGATGACGCCGTCGAGCACATCAACGTCGAACAGTGCGACGTGGATGGGCGCATCGACCCCGACGTTGCGGTCGGCGTTGGCGCGCGCTTCCGCAAAACATTGATTCAGCAACATTGCACTTCCCGGCACAGAACCCGCGGGCTTAATGAGCACGCCGTTTCCGGCAAGCAGGGCCGGCACAGCAAATCGCAGCGATTGCCAATGCGGAAAATTCCACGGCATAATGGCGAGCACCGTTCCCAACGGATCGTGTCGAACACGAACCAATGCCGTCGCATCATCGACGAGCACCTCGTCGGCGAGCGCGCGAACTGCCATGTCCGGCGCGAGTTCGCACAGCAGTGCACACTTGTCAATCTCGGCGCGCGCCGCG
>JANYFO010000211.1 GCA_025362635.1 Gemmatimonadaceae bacterium
CAAACAAGTTTTGTCACGGTGGGTAATTATCCAGGGCTTGAGGCACGCGTTTACGGCAGCAAGGGCGCGTTGATTTGTCGCTTGGTGGAGGAAAACGGCGTCTGCGAGTCCCTCAAGGCCGCCAGTGCCAATCAAGTCGAATTCAGAGAACTCGAAATTCCCGCACGATTTTATCCACCGGGTGGCAACAAGTCCGAGTCATGGCGTTCGTCATTTTATGCCAACTTGGTCAGCTCATTTATTTCAGAGATCCTCAGCGACGGTCCGGAGAACGAAGGGAACTTTGAAGACGGCGCACACGTGCAGGAATTGATTAACGCGGTGGAGCGCTCATTTCGCGAACGGCGCTGGGTATCAATACCGCTCGTTTCGGGGCCCGCATCCTGAGCGCGCTCGTCGATGCGTTTCTTGCGCAATACTACACAAGGCATCCGGTAAACGCGACATTCACCGGCGTACACGCGCATGATGCGCAATTGCCCGATTGGTCGTATAGCGCGCGCGCAGCAGATGCCGACGAAATGCGCGCGTTACATCACGCATTAGTTCACGCGCATCCAGTGTCGCATCTACCTCCTGCGGCATTCGCGGCCGCACTCAACGCGGATGTCGACCTGCTCGATGCAGAACTTGCGCGCGCGAACCTCGAAGTGCGCTTAGCGGAATTTGAAAGCGGCTTCTTTCACGATCGCAATCCGGCTCTTTGGACGGGTGAAGCAATTTTTGGCGCAGTATCGCTGATGATTCGCCCGTTTGCGAGCCGCGATGATCGGTTGTCAGCGCTCGCGGCAAGACTGACGGCAATCGATGACTTCTTGAACGCCATGCGTACGACGCTCGATCCGAAAATCCCTGCGCCGTGGATTGAACGCGCACGCAAAGAGTGCTGCGCCGCGGTGCTACTCTTTGGTGAGGGTCTGGAACTCTGGCTCAGTGAGGAGCCGTGCGATGTCGACCGTGCCGCGGCAGTGCGGGTAGCCGCCTCGCGTGCACGCGACGCGTTCGCCGCATGCGAACGTTGGTTAGCCGACGTACCGCACGCTGCAGATACGTCACTCGTGTGCGGCGCTGCGCTGTACGACACATTGTTGCGCCGCGGGCATTTCAGTGCGCACTCCGCGATTCACATTTTGGAGCAGGCCACGCGTGAGTTGGTAGCGGAACAAGCAACGCTCGCACAGATGTTGGCGCATCGCGGGTGGAGTCTCAGCGAAGCGCAGCAAGCGATGGCCGCGCATCATCCAGACGCGGAGCAGTACTTAGCAACGTTTTCCCTGCGCTGGAAGGAATGTCAAGCGCTTGCACTGCACCATGACGCGTTACGGTGGCCCGACTGGCCGATCCGTTTTGTGCCGATCCCGCTATGGGCCCGTGCGTCGGCGCCATCACTGTATTGGCTTTTCTATCGTTCGCCCGCGCCGTTCGACGTGTACACGACGTACGACTATGTGGTGGCACCAATTGACGATACGATCGATGCGGACGAGCAAGAGCGGCGATTACGTGCGTGGAACCACAGCGCTATTACCCTCAATCATGTCGTGCATCACGGTGCCATCGGTCATCACGTGCAAAACTGGCATGCGTACCATCAAAACGCTTCACGCCTTGGTCAAATCGCAGCCGTCGACTGCGCAAGCCGCATCGGCATGTTCTTTGGTGGAACGATGGCCGAGGGATGGGCGTGTTATGCAACGGGGCTGACGGAGGAGCTTGGACTGCTCACTGATTTGGAACGGCTTTCGGAGCAGCACACACGCGTCCGATTGCTGGCGCGCGCCATCGCTGATGTGCAGTTGCATACGGGTGCATTTTCATTGCTCGATACGATTGAGTTTTACGTCACCGAGGTTGGTATGCCACAAGCGACAGCCACGGCCGAAGCACAGAAGAATTCAATGTTTCCGTGTACCGCGGTGATGTATTGGCTCGGCACGCGCGGCATCCGTGATCTCCGTGCCCGGATGCAAGAGCGCGACGGGACAGGCTTCGTACTGAAAACTTTTCATGATGCCGTGCTGTCGCGAGGTGCAATTCCGATTGCACTCGTCGCTGCGATGATGGAGTCGAGCCCAACATGAATGGCGCATATCGCAACACGGTGTGCGTGTTCGCCGTTGCCTGCTGTCTCGCGTGTCGCGGCGACGCAAAGCAGGTGGGCGCGTCGAACGATTTGTTGATTGTAGGCTATGATCGAGAACCAGACACCATGAACCGATATGCCACGCATATTCTGGAGGACATCGAGTCGTGCGTTGTTGAAGGGTTAGTGACAAACGACGAAAAGATGAACGTGGTGGCGGTGCTTGCCGCGGACATTCCAACGACGACCAACGGCGGCGTTCGGATGCGTGCGGATGGTGGAATGGACGTCACGTGGAAACTGCGGCCTGGTGTGCGGTGGCATGACGGTGTTCCTCATACGTCAGCCGACGTCAAGTTCACGGTTGAGGCGATTAATAAAGGCGATTGGAAGCCAGAAAGCGTCGATGGCTTTGATCGCATCACGTCGGTTGACACGCCCGATTCTCTGACGGCGGTTGTGCACTATCGTGAAGTGTACGCGCCATATCAACACCAGTTTGCACGCGGTACGCTGCCCAAGCACGTACTAGACGGTCAAAATATCGACCGTGCGACCGCGTACAATCGCGCACCACTCGGCACTGGTCCGTACAAGGTCGCGGAATGGAAAACGGGTGAATACATCCTACTCGAACGCTCGTCAAATTATTGGCGCGGCGCTGCGTTTCCAAAAATAAAACGTATTCTGTTTCGATTTTTGACCAACACGACGACGCGTATTAATCAACTCAAATCTGGTGAGGTGCAGCTTGTCGCGTTGGTGCCGTGGGATAAGGTGCGCGAGCTTCGAGCAGTGCCGAGCGTGCGACTGAATCAGGTGGTCGGAAATGGGTACGAGCACGTGTCACTGAACGAGAAGCACTTTCTACCGTTCGCTGATGTACGCGTGCGTCGTGCGCTTGCACATGCGATTGATCGCGAACTGCTCGTGCGCACCATTCTCGATGGCCTCGTACAGGTGGTGAACGGTCCAATTCAACCGCTGTCGCCGGCGTATGAACCGAATGTGACTACGTACGCGTTCGATCCCGTCAAATCACGTGCGTTGCTTGATGATGCTGGATGGACAGTCGGTGCAGACGGCGTGCGAATAAAGGACGGCCATCGATTGTCTTTCACACTGATTACGCAGGCAGGGTTTGCCATTCGTGAGACCGTCTCTCAAACGCTCCAGCGTCAGTGGCGTGATATTGGCGTAGAAGCCAATGTCCGCCTTGTTGACGGCACGTCGATCAGTGGACTGTGGTTTGCTGGTGAGTTTGACGCGATGCTGCATTGGTGGCAGCAAGGTGCAGACCCAGAGATTACGCTCTTCTTTGCCGCGGATCGTATGCCGCCTGCTGGACGCAATATCAATTTCTTCATCGACGATACGCTGACGTCACTGTTGTATGCGTCAGATCGCACCGTTGATATCACAGCGCGGAATGCGCTGCTCCGCACTGCGCAACGCCGAGTCGCCGAGCTGGTGCCTGAACTGCCGCTGTACAACACCTCGAAGATTGACGCCGTCCCGGTACGGTTGCGAAACTTTACGGGGAACCCCACCAATGCTGGGCCGTTTTGGAATGTGTACGCGTGGGAGCTGTCTCCACCGTGACACGGCTGATCGCACGCAGACTGTTGCAAAGTGTGCCGTTGCTGTTCATGATCTCGCTGCTCGTCTTCGCGCTCATTCATGCGGCGCCGGGTGGACCGTTAGCGACGTATCTCGAGAATCCCAATGTACGCCCAGAAGATATTGCACGACTGCGACGCGCGATGGGACTCGACCGTTCGCTGAGCGCGCAGTACATCGCGTGGCTTTGGGCATTTGTACGCGGAGATTGGGGGTACAGTTTTGCCGATGGACGGCCCGTGTTTCTCCGTATTGTCGAACGTGTGCCGGCGACACTTGAACTCGTCGGTCTCTCCAGTATTGTTGCGCTGCTCGTGGCCTTGTGTGTTGGGGTACTAGCGGCGGCGCACCGTCGCTTTGATCGTGCAACAACGCTTCTCGCCGTCGCTGGCATCTCGCTTCCGGTGTTTTGGTTCGGATTAGTTTTGCAGCTTTGCTTTGCCGGTTGGTTAGGCTGGTTACCCTCGTCTGGTCGCGCTTCGTTTGATCGTGGCGATATCGGAGACCGCGCGGCGCACCTCGTGCTGCCCATCACGGTGCTCGCGGCGGTGTTTGCGGCATCTTGGTCACGCTACTTGCGGCGTGCCATGCGCGTAATTCTTGCGCAACCGTTTGTCGGCGCGGCGCGTGCACGCGGTGTTCGCGCACGCGCGCTCCTATTGCGTCATGCACTACCGAATGCACTGCCGACATTCGTCACCGTGGTTTTGCTCGATGCCTCTATCATGGCGTCGGGTGCCGTGGTAACCGAAAGTATTTTCGCATGGCCTGGAATCGGCAGTTTATTTACCGAATCGTTGGTAAAGCGTGACTACACTGTGCTCATGGCGTTCTTGATGTGCGGATCGGTGGCCGTCATGGCGCTGAATCTCGTCGCGGACATCGCGATACACGCTATCGACCCGCGCACGCGCGACACACGGTGAGCGCCGCATTGGCATCGCTCGGTCGCACGAACCGTCAACGTGCTCCTGTCATTGCGGGTGCGCTCCTCGGTCTGTTGGTCGTCCTCGCTGCCACGGCTCCGCTCATCGCGCCGTTTACCGTCGACGCGATCGATCTCGCGAATCGTCGTGGTGTGCCGTCATTGCATCATTGGTTTGGCACCGACGAGTTGGGTCGCGACGTGCTTACGCGCGTATTGTTTGGTGCGCGGGTGTCTTTATCCATCGGCCTCCTCTCCGCGCTCGTGAGCGTCGTCCTCGGCGCTACGGTCGGTGCCGTTGGCGGTTACGCGCGCGGATGGATAGATGATCTGCTGATGCGAATGACCGACGCGATGCTCTCCGTACCGCGCTTGCCGCTGTTGATGATTAGCGCCGCTGTGTTGCAACCGAGCGTGCCGCTCTTGATCCTGCTCGTGGGCGCCGCTGGATGGATGGAGACCGCGCGCATCGTGCGCGCTGAGGTGATGTCGTTGGCGGCCAGAGATTTTGTTGCGGCGGCACGTGCGGCTGGAGCGACGCCGCTGCGTGTGGTGTGGCGACACGTCCTGCCCGGCGTAATTCCAGCAGTGTCTGTCGCCACTACCCTTGCCATTGGACGCGGGATCTTACTCGAAAGTGCGTTGAGCTTTTTTGGCGTAGGCGTACAACCGCCAACCGCGAGCTGGGGCAATATGCTCTATCAGGCACAAACAACAATGACCAGCGAACCTTGGCTGGCCATCGTTCCGGGCTTGATGATATTTCTCACGGTGTTGGCGTGCAATGCCGTTGGTGATGCGATGGGCAGTGCCGACGCCACATTCAACGTGTAATGGCAAGCGCCTACTTCACCAACTTCGCCCCCGTAAGCGTTGCCAACGCACCGAACGTCGTCTGCGCTGCATTGAGTCCGAGTCGAAAATCCTTGTCCGTAAACGTCGAAAACAAGTCCGTCGGTTGATGCCAATGCGGATCCCATCCACTACCGATCTGCGCACCACGTTCGTTTTCCCGCAGGCTGATTGCGGCGACAAGATCCATGAACGGACCCGAGTCGGTGTTGGTCATGTGGTTGCCGACTGACGCGGGATAGTCCGTCGCAAATTTTTCGTTCGCACCGTGTAATATCCACGCGAGCGACCGCGCTTGCGTCGCAAATTTCGACGTCGATTGAAACTCGATATTTACGTCGGCTTCCGGCCGCTGCTCGGCGGCGAGTGTTCCGTCTGCGCGAGGCATGCCATGATCGAACATCATCATATCGTGTTGAATCATGCCGAGCCATTTGGGTTCCGGATATTTGCCAGAGCCAGCAGGTGACTCTTGTCCTTGCAACGCTGCCCGCTGCTCGACGTACGCCTTCGCACCGTTCAAGCCCGACTCTTCATTGTTCCACAGCGCGAAGCGAATTGAACGATCTGTTTTAATATCCGGGCTGCTAAAGACACGCGCGAGTTCCATCACAAGCGCCGTGCCGGAACCGTCATCGTTAGCCGCTTCGCCCCAACCAATGCCGTCCATGTGCGCGCCCACAATGTACATCTCTTCCGGATGTACACTGCCAATTTTTGTGCAGAACACTTCTTGGCGTTGTCCCGGCGCACTCGGTTGCGCGTTGAGCGCGCGCAGTTTTGCGTCTGGCTGCAGCAGGGAGTCGCTGTTCACTCCGGTGCGCGACCGAACGCCGCGCGAGCGACCGCCACCCGATTCGGTGCGGATGCGATTCGGGTTTGCGGCACCCGCTGACGGGACCGCACCTTCTGGTCGCGCGACTGGTGCCGGCGGTTGAAAGTCGTACGTGACGCGTTCCGTATTCGTACATCCGTAGCTCTTGAGTTGCGCCTCGATCCAATCAATGGCCGCACGATTCCGATCTGTCCCCTGTCGTCGATCCCCAAACTTGGTGAGCCCTTTCACAGTCGCCTTGTACTTGTCGAAATCCAATCGCGCGACCATTCCACGAATGACTTCAACGCTGTCAGCAACGCCGGATGCTGGCGTTTGCGCGCGTGCGGAAGTGCTGAGACAGGCGAGTAATGCGCCGAGAGCATAACGAACGGAGGGAGAACGCATCACAGGAAGCTTGGAAGGGGTGAGGAAAGGCGCGAGCGCGCGCATTAGACAGAGTCGAAAGTGGGCAACGCACACGCTTCGCGCCAGTCAGGTGGCGGAGCGCAGCGCAACGGGCCACAATTGGAAGAGCATCCACGCGCCAGTTTTCCGCCTCTTTTCGCGATCCCCATGTCGACACGTCCGCTTCGCCGTGCTATCCCGCTGTTCGTTCGCGCGCTGTCCGCCGCGGTGCTCGCTGTAGGTGCGTGCGCGACTCCAAAGGCGACTCCAACGGTTCCTGTTTCGAGCGAGGTTGTCCCGGCGAAAGGCGGTGTGTCGGCAGCGCACGGCATGGTCGTATCCGCGAGCACGATTGCCAGCACCGCTGGACGCGATGTGCTTGCGGCCGGCGGCAATGCAATCGACGCGGCCATCGCCACCGGATTTGCACTCGCCGTCACGTACCCGACGGCCGGCAACATTGGTGGTGGTGGCTTCATGGTTATCCGCATGCCCGATGGACGCGCGACCACCATCGACTTTCGCGAGATGGCGCCGCAAGCAGCAACGCCGGAGATGTTCACGGATTCGACAGGCGCGTATTCGGCGACGCGTCATCATCGCAGCCACTTGGCGGTCGGCGTACCGGGTACGGTCGCTGGATTTGCGCTCGCACACGAGAAATACGGGAAGCTGTCGTGGAAACAACTTGTGGATCCCGCAACGCGACTGGCTGCCGACGGTTTCGACGTGCCCACGGGATTGGCGGCATCGCTTGCTGGAGCTCTCCCGCGAATGAACGCGTATCCTGCCAGTACAGCGGCATATTCCAAAAATGGTGCGCCGTACGCGGCGGGCGAACACTTTCGACAGCCAGATCTCGCACAAACGTTGCGACGTATTCGCGACGGGGGACGCGACGGATTTTATCGCGGTGAAACTGCGCGTTTGATTGCGGCCGAAATGCGGCGCGGTGGAGGAGTGATGACGGAAAGTGATCTCGCGCGCTACAAGGCGAAGGAGCGCGCGGCGGTTCGCGGCACGTATCGCGGCTACGACGTGATCTCCATGCCACCGCCAAGTTCCGGTGGAGTGGCCATCGTTGAAATGCTGAATATCCTTGAAGGGTTTGATCTGACAGCGGCAGGTCACAACTCGCCGCAGTACGTGCATCTCGTGACCGAAGCGATGCGACGAGCATTTCTTGATCGTGCGCGTTTCCTCGGCGACCCGGCGTTCAGCAACGCACCAATGGATCGACTGCTTAGTAAATCATACGCAGCAACACTGCGAAAAACTATTTCGTTGGATCGTGCAATGCCGTCCGCGCCAGCGCAAATCGCCGACGATCACGAGAGTCTGGAGACGACACATTTCTCCGTAGTAGATGCCAGCGGCATGGCCGTTTCCGTGACGTACACGCTCGAGGCTGGGTACGGCCTCGCGGCGGTGGTTGGAGGCGCGGGATTTCTGCTCAACAATCAGATGGGTGACTTCAACGGGAAACCTGGCCTCACCGACAGCACCGGTCTCATTGGCACCGCGCCGAACATCGCGCAGCCTGGGAAACGTATGCTCTCGAGCATGACGCCCAGCATCATTGCGCGCGATGGGAAGTTGGTTGCCGTCGTCGGCAGCCCGGGTGGTCGTACCATCATCAATACAGTCTTGCAAGTCGTATTGAATCTCATTGATTTTCGTATGAGTATGCAGGATGCAGTGAATGCGCCGCGCTTTCATCATCAATGGCTGCCCAACGTGCTCATGGTTGAACGCAGCGGCTTGCCGCCCGCGACAATTGCCCGGTTGCAAGCGATGGGTCACGAGGTGCGAGTCGGCGGACAGCAAGGTACGGCACACTCGATTTTCGTCGACGCGAAAAGCGGACACCGTATCGGCGCGGCAGACCCGCGCGATAAGGATGCGGGAGCCATTGGTTACTAAGTCCCTGCTCGCACGGGGCGACGCGCTTGTCGCCTCGACGAACACGCATGTGCATCTCACAGCAGCGCGCAGGGAGTAGCAGCAGCGACCTTTCGCCGCTCCTCGCGGATTTGCGCCCCTCCTGCTTTGGTCCCGTAGGAAGGGCGTTTTTATTGAACCGATCGAGGTTTCCGTGCAGCAAACGAGAGCGACTGAAGACGTTCCGCACACACGAGGCAAAGGCAGCATGCGTCGCGATTTGCGCGATGCGTTAAAAGGCGCTCGCCATGATTACACCAGTGGTCCAATCGGGCGAGCGATTTTTCTGCTCGCAGTACCGATGGTGTTAGAAATGGTGATGGAGAGTTTGTTCGCCGTCACCGACGTGTTCTTCGTCGCGCGACTGGGTGCATCCGCCATTGCCACGGTAGGCTTGACTGAGTCGATGATGATTGTGGTCTACACACTCGCCATGGGTCTCGCGATTTCTACTGCTGCTATTGTCGCACGTCGTGTCGGCGAGAGGGACATCGACGCGGCAGCGCGCGCTGCCGTGCAAGCGATCGTCATTGGTGCCGTCGTGTCTTCAGTCATCGCAGCGAGCGGCGCGGTCTTCGCACCAGAACTGTTAGCGCTCATGGGTGCGTCATCAGACGTCATCCGCAGCGGAACCACATTTGCGCGCGTCATGCTTGGTGGGAGTGCGACCGCATTCATGCTCTTCGTCATCAACTCGTCGTTTCGTGGCGCGGGAGATGCCGCCGTTTCAATGCGTGTGCTCTGGGTGTCCAACGCCATCAACATTGTGCTTGGGCCCCTACTCATTTTTGGCGTTGGTCCGCTGCCGCAGCTTGGTGTCACGGGAGCGGCGGTTGCTACGACGTTTGGTCGCGGCGTCGGCGTGCTCATTGCGCTGTATTTTCTTGTGCGCGGCAGCGGCCATTTGCGTGTCGCGCGTCGACATATCGTCCTTGAATGGGAAACAATCACGCGTATTCTGCGTCTTTCGCTTAACGGCACATTTCAAGTCCTTGTTGGTACGCTCAGTTGGATTGCGCTGGTCCGACTCATGGCAACCTTCGGGAGCGCAGCCATGGCTGGTTACACCATCGCTGTGCGCATGGTGATGTTTGCCTTGCTTCCCGCATGGGGCTTGGGCAACGCGGCGGCGACGATGGTTGGACAAGCGCTCGGCGCGTCAAACCCTGCCCGTGCGGAGTCAGCTGTATGGACAGCCGCGCGCTACAACGTGGTGTTTCTGGGGTTGATGGGATTGCTCTTCTTTGTGTGCGCGCCGCACATCGTGCACGCGTTTACAACAGACGCTGCCGTCAGCAGTGTGGCTGTGTTTGGCCTGCGCGTTATGGCGGCGGGATTTCCATTCTTCGCGTTCGGCATGACGTTAACGCAATCGTTTAACGGTGCTGGTGACACGGCAACCCCGACACGCATCAACGTTGCGGTGTTCTGGATTTTCGAGATCCCCTAGCGTGGTACCTCGCGCATCGTACAAGCCTCGGATCGCGGGCAGTCTTTGTTGCCGTGCTCGCCGCCTACTCGCTGATGGCTTTCGTCAGCGCCATCATGTTCAAACGCGGACGTTGGCGCACGCGACGCGTCTGATGATCATTGTGCTGCGCGAAAACGCGAGATACGAAACGGATGCAAGTCAAAGGTCGGTGTGCGGTCGGTTGCCAAATCGGCAAGCACTTCACCGAGGACACTGGCAAACTTGAAGCCATGCCCCGAACACGGACTCGCAACAATGACGTTGGCGTGCTCGGGATGGCGATCAATGATAAAATGCTCGTCAGGTGTATTGGTGTACATGCACACCGCTGTCTCGCGCAACGGACCATTTGCATCCGCGAGATATCGATCGATGAGTCGGCGCACCACCTGCACTTCTGAATCGACAACATCGCGTCGCAACTGATCTGGGTGCGTATACTCGCCATTCAAGTGCAGGGCGAGCGCCAGTCCATCGCCACTATCCGGGATACCATACCAACTTTCGTCCGGCGCGTACTCGGAGATGAACACCGGAAACGCCGCATCGGTAAAACTGGCGGCGCGTCCCACCGGTGTAAACCAATACTTCACGTTACGCTGCACCTTGAGTGGCAGCGCAAGCTCCGGAACGACATCACCAATCCACGCACCAAGCGACAACACCAAACGTCGAGCGCGGTACACGCCGTTGGTTGTTGTGACCGTCACACCATCATCAGCCGCGCGCCACGATAACATTGGTTCGTTGAGACGCACTTGCGCACCATGGCGTCGAGCAACTTCCAGTGACGCAGCAATAGCACGTTCCGGCGCAAGCACGCCAGCGCGCGGCTCCCAGACACCCACCATATCCGCGTCCGGCGTGAATACCGGGAACCGTTCGTGCACCGCATCGGCCGACAGTACTTCGTGTGGTAAGCCATGCAGCTCGGCACTGCATCGTGCGCCCCGCACAAGCGCGCCATCCGGCGGTCCGAGCATCAATCCGCCAGTTTGTCGGAATAGCGTGGTGCCACTCGCCTTTTCAAGCGTATGCCAACTCGCGTACGCGCGCTGGACGAGTGGCACATACAATGGGTTTTCGAAATAGGCCTCACGAATAATGCGCGACTTCCCGTGCGACGAGCCCATCGCATGCGGAGAGGAGAACCTGTCTAAGCCAAGCACCGAATGTCCGCGCGTAGCGAGCTGATAGCACGTCGCGCTGCCCATGGCGCCGAGTCCGGCGACGATCACGTCTACAGTAGCAGGGAGAGCAGCGTCTGTCATGAATGTTCGGCGCCGAGTGGGTGTGAGGCGATGAGACTCGAATGTCGCTCATTATATCATGCGCCGGCAACGTGGGCGAGGCGCGTTGGATGGTCACGACCACCTGTGAGGGCATGGAGACCATCGACTGCGGTCGACCGGCCCAATATGCGCGGCGCTGCAATAATCAGCGGCGACGACCAGTTTTGCGTAGACACCGGGTTCCAGTCGAGTGCGATTGCGTCGGAATTAACGATGGGATACGCCGCGCGCACTTGCGTTCGGCGACTCGACACAGGAAAATCACGATATGCGTTTCGTTTCAGCTGCAGTCACGGCGCTGCTGTTCATCGCAACTGGTGCGAATTTACGGGCGCAGACGCGCGGAGAAGTTGTCGGTCTCGTCGGCGATAGTGCGCATACACCGCTCGCGGATGTGCGCGTCACGCTGGCGGGATTCGCCACGCACACGCAAACAGACGCGAAAGGCATTTTTCGCCTACATGATCTCAAGCCTGGCACGTACGATGTGCAGTTGCGTCGACTAGGCTATGAATCGTTGACCTTCGCGGTCGACGTGCGCGCGCGCGATTCGCTCGCGCTTGATATTCAGCTCAATACAAGCGCCGTGACCGTCGCCCTGGTGGAAGTGCGTGTCGCGACCGTTTCACGGCGATTGGTTGATGTTGGTTTTGTCGATCGTCGTCGCACGTCGATTGTGCCCGCGTCGCAATTTATCACGCGCGAAGAAATCGCTAGGCGGAATCCGATTGATCTCACACAATTGGTCGATCGAATGGTGGGCCGATTAAAGTCGTGTGCGAACCCGGTGATCTTCTTGGACGGGTCGTTAAGGCCGCAACCACCGCGAGATCCACCCATCATTGCCGCTACCGTAAAGGAGCGGGCGCAGCTCGCCGATCCACCGCCGCGACCGAAAGTGACCGACGGTATTCCGCCCGACATCGTCGAAGGAATAGAGGTGTACGTCGGACCAGCACAGATTCCCCTGCAATACAAGGCGCCGTGGCGCGGCGCGGATTGCGCCATCGTGATCTGGACGCGCTGACTCGGCGAGTCGTCGTTACTATTGTCGCATGGCGAATCTCACCCCCTACCGCTCCCTCTCGTCCGCGCGCCGCGTGGCGCTCCTGACGCACGCTCTCACTACCCACCGCGATTCACGCGCGACGTACATCCAGCGGCTTGTTGCGCGAGGTGGTGGATTTCGCGCCGCCTCGTTGCAGTCGTGGCCCGCTGATCGACTCGCACGCGAGGTCGTGCGCCTGAACGCTGAAAGCAGTCAGGATGAACTTGAGTTATTGCAGCTCCTGTATGTCGACCTCGAGCCTGCAATTCAGAGCACGTTTCTCGACGCGGCCGGTGTCGAACATGAGAACGGCAAAATTGCGGAAAACATCGAGCCACCGTACGCGGATGCAGCCGCCGCCATTCGCGCCGCCGCCGCTGTCCAAGAACAGCATGGTGAAGACGGCGTGCGCTATATCAGAACGCTTGTTCGCTACAACCTCGCTGCGTGGCCTGGACTTGATGCGGTGCTTGCTGGTATCGAATCGCATGCGTAACCGCGTTTTCGCAGCCGTACTTCTTGTAGCATATCCAGCCACAACCGTGACCGCGCAAAAAATGCTCGGCGTCATTCCGGGCATCGAAGTGTTAGTCAGTGACTCGTTGCACCTCATTCGAGGGAAGCGCGTCGGTCTGCTCACAAATCATTCGGGCCGCGATCGCCAAGGCACAAGCACGATCGATCTTCTGTTTAAGGCGCCGGGAGTCAAACTCACCGCACTCTACGGGCCAGAGCACGGCATTCGCGGGATCGCGAAAGCCGGAGAGAGTATCAGCTCCAGTGTCGATTCCGCCACTGGCGTCAAGGTGTACTCGCTGTATGGCGACGTCGAGTCTCCCACGTCCGACATGTTGAAGGATGTGGACGTAGTCTTATACGACATTCAAGACGTCGGCGCCCGCGTGTACACATTTCAGTGGACATTGGCGCTCCTTGCAGCGAAGGCGAACAAGCCAATCATCGTCCTCGATCGACCTGATCCAATTCGCGCTGATCGATTTGAGGGCAACATTCTCGATCCGCAGTTTGCGTCGCTTGTTGGACAATATCCAGTCGCGTTGCGATACGGACTCACACCGGGCGAACTACTCAGGTTTCTCGTTGGCGAAAAATTGCTCTCCGCGAACGTCACGGTGATCCCAATGAAGAACTATCGTCGCAGCATGTGGTATGACGAAACGATGTTGCCACGTGTCAATCCGTCGCCGAATTTGCGTAACATCAATGCCGAACTGCTCTATCCGGGCACGGTATTTTTCGAGGGCACGAACGCCACCGAGGGACGTGGGACGGAAGACCCATTCGCGCTGATCGGCGCGGCATACCTCACGGATCACATCGGCGTCGCTGCTGAATTGAACGCGCTCAAATTGCCTGGCGTGCGTTTTGACACCGCCACCCGCACCATTGAAGCAGGCTACAAGTTTGGCGGCCAAACCATTCCGATGATTCGCATTCGCGTCACGGATCGCAATGCGGTGCGCCCGGTCGAACTCGGCATTCGAATGCTGCGTGTGTTTTACGCGCGACACCCGACGGAGTTCAAATGGCGTGCGCCGTCCGTGAACGCAGCGGGACGCACACGATCCATCGATCGTTTGGCCGGTACCGATCAACTCACCAAAGCAGTTGAACAGAACACTGTCGACGCACTCGTGAAACAATGGGATGCCGACGCATTGAAATTCGCGACGCACGTCAAACCGTACCTTTTGTATCGATAAGCAGAACGACGAACGGCTGCCACCGCGTGGTGACAGCCGTTCATGTAACGCCGTTTATTACCAGTCCAAGCGCATCCCTACTTGACCCTGCCGTGCGCCGTACGCGCCCGTGGGAACACCGTAGGACGGGACTGCGGTACCGCTCGCCGTGAACTGCGTCGGTCCGTACGACAGGTTGTTGTTGAAGTTAAACACGTTAAACACCTCGGCCGAAAGGCTGATCTTCTTGCCATTCCAGTCGAACAATGGTCTCGCGAGTCGCACGTCGACTGTACGATACCAGTTGTTCCACTTGTTGGATGGACGCGCCGTACGAATGCCGCTCGTTGTTGGCGTGCCGCCCGTATAGTCGTCGCCCGTGATGTTATTGAGATTGATGTCGCGACCATCAATCGACAAGAATGGACGCGGACTCGCGAACGTGGAGATTGACGAAAAGGTAAAGCCCAAGGGCGTCGGCAAAACATTCGATAACACGAAACGATGCCGCTCGTCACCCGTGGTGCGTTGCCGGTTGAACAGGAATTGGTACGTAAAGTTCGGAAGCGCGGCGGTATCGAAATCACCTTCGTACCAGCCGAGGGTGTAGGCAACATTCACGCGGGCCTTCCGGCGCTGCCATGTGCCCTGCAACAACACTGCCGAGTAGTCGGACTTTCCAACGTCATCCCACAACACGATGTCGCCGTACGCTGCTGTCAGCTTTCGCACGTTCGGCGCCACCGACTTATCGAGGTAGTTCGGATTGCGCTGCACGTAGAGATTGTCCATGTGCTGGCGCACATAGTCCACGTTCAAACCAAATTCACTGGTGAGTTGATGGCCGACACCAAGCGACATTTGGATGCTGTGCGGCGTCTTCATGTCTTCTTTAATGAGAATCGGCGCCGGCGATCCCGAAAGTCCGGCAATCACCCGTGCTCGTAGCACTGCCGGGTCATTCGTGCCGGGGTTCGTGAAGTTGTACGTACGCCATGTCGAGTTCTTGCGCTCTTGGAAACCGATAAAACTCGTCACGCGATCGTAAATAATGCCAAATCCACCGCGTACGAATGTTTTGTTTTTGCTGGTTGGATCCCACGAAAACGACGCGCGTGGCGAGATGTTGCCCAATTGGTTTTTGCGATTGCCAGTATTTAGGTAATTGCTCAAAGCGGGGATGGCCTTCAAGATAGGATCGCTTGCCCATGGCACAGTGTACTTGTTGTTCATCGTATTGAATTCCGCGTCGTGCCGCACGCCGAGGGCCAGCGTAAAGTTGGGTTTAATGCGCCACTCGTCGTTGAGATACACGCCCGTGGTTACACCCGTCGCACTGGCACGCGCGTCACTGATGCCGCTCGGATCGGTGAAACCCACCGCGATTGACGCCGTGTTGGGCAACGACGATGTGTCGGTCAGAAAATTGAACGAACCGTCTTTGTTATTGGGAAACGTTTGACTCGCGGCGATCTGACTCAACTCAACGCCCGCCTTCAGCACATGCGAACCCGACGCATTGTCGATGTTGAACGTTGACCGATCGAC
>JANYFO010000221.1 GCA_025362635.1 Gemmatimonadaceae bacterium
GAAGGTGTAGCGTTCTGCACCGCGGTACGTAGTGGCGTTCTGTCCACCGTCCGTCAGTCCGCCATACCAGAGACTATCGTTTTTCGGGTTAAAGTTACGACCTTCATCACTCGCGTAATCGAGTCCGCCCGTGAAACGGTTTGTGAACCATGGCAGCGGCGCATAGTTCGCCGTGAGGTTGGTCGTAATACGATGGGTCAACAACTTGTGTTCGATAGAAGCAATGGCGTTGTAGTGACGATTGTTGGCATACCAGCCATCGTTCGATGAAGCCAAGCCGTCGCTACGCGTGAGCGGACTGCCCAACAACCCACCACCGAACCAGCCATTGGTGTTGTTGTCATTGTCGGGCAAACGCGCTTGGCTCTGTGTGAGGCCAAGGCCCGCATCGATCGTGAGCTTCGAGTTCGGCACATAGTTGAAATTCGTACGGACGTTGTACCGTGAGTACGTATTGTTCGGCAAGACACCCTGCGTATTGTCCGAACCGAATGACAGGTTGTAGCCGTAATTCTGACCACCGCCACGGCCGTTCCAATTGATGACGCGATCTGTACCCTGACTGAGCGCACCAACGCGCACGAGTGGGTTGTCGTGCACGAGCGCGCCAACCGCTTGACCGCGGCAGAGCGGATTGGTGCTTGTGGACGCAACCAATGCCGCGGTGCACAAACCGTAATTGTCGGGCGGTACGTAGTTGGGGCTGGTAGTACCCGCTTCAATACGTATCGACTGCGAGAATTTATTTGACCCTGCGCGCCCTTTCTTCGTGATAATCTGAATAACGCCCGCGCTCGCATCAGCGCCGTATAACGTCGCGGCAGCTGGTCCCTTCACGACTTCAATGCTCTCGATTTCTTCGGGATTGATGTCGTTCATCCGATCGTACGCTTGCCCGTTCACACCACCGGCGGGTTGACCTTCGTTGATACGAATGCCATCGATGAAAAGCAGCGGCTGATTGGACAAGTTGATCGACGACGCACCACGAATGCGAATCGCGGTCGACGTACCCGCTGTACCCGAGGTGGAGCTGAGCGCCACACCCGGCACGCGAGACTGGAGCAAGTTTGCCAGACTAGTGACCGGGGCATCCCGAATAATGTCGGCCGCTTTCACCGTAGCAACGAGCGCCGACTGCGCTTTGCGTTCTTGATTACCGGCAGTACCGGTGACGACGAGTTCCGACAGCGTGACCAAGCTCGCAGTGAGCTGAAAGTTTGCGGTCGCGGTTTCGCCCGCGATCACACGTAGCGTGTCCGCCTTGGTCTTGTAACCCAAACGAAATGTTGCCACAACGACATTGCCCGCACGGACGTTGATTAACCGATACTCTCCGGCGGCGTTGGACTGCGTTTCAGCAGCACCGCCAGTCAACACAATGCGCACGTCCCCAACAGGCTGCTTCGTGGAGATGTCGGTCACACGACCGACAATAGTTCCGGTCTGTGCAATCGCGGCGCTCAGCGGAGCGAGCGCCAAAAGGAGAACGGCCGTGGAAAACATCCTGCATTTACGTGTTCGTTCGATCATCGCACGACTCCTTACTCCAGTATGGGAGGACGGCACCAGTTTGATGCGGGAAAGGTCAGCGCTAGGACGCTCACTGCTGAGCGGATGTCCTAACGCCTAGGCAATAATGCACTCGGTAACGGATTTGTGCGTATTTCGCCCAACATTTAACGTGTCATCGACAGGTTGGTCGGTCGACCAGTCCATGCACGTTAATGTGCCATTGATGTAGGCGCCGGGATCACCGTCGTAAAAGGCGCGTCAGCGCCATTGCGCAGCGAATCAATCCGCTCCTCAACGAACGCAACCAACTCCGCCATCTCTGCTGCGTCGAAGATCAATTTGACGCCCGCCGCTTCATATAATTCCGGCAGTGACTTGGTGCCTCCGAGCGCAAGAAACCGCTTGTATGCAGCCACGGCGCCGATCGGATCGCGCATCGCGTTGCGAAACACCTGCAGTGCACCAAGCTGCGCGATCCCGTACTCGATGTAGTAGAACGGCAACTCGAAGATGTGCAGCTGTCGATACCAACGCGCCAGACGTTCCGGCTCAAGACCGGTCCAATCGATACCCGATTCGAATTCCGCCCGCAGCGCAAGCCACTGCGCGTCGCGCGCCGCCGCATCTGCACCGCGTGGATCCGTGTATATCCACGCCTGGAACGCATCAACACTGGCAATGTGCACAAGGCTCGTGAGCACCTCTTCGAGATGCTCAAGCCATGCAATGCGTGCCTCCTCCGGCGTGTAATAGCCATCAGGTTCGACGAGATACGGCATCGCCAATAACTCCATACTCATCGACGCGAGTTCGGCGGCTTCGTGCCCTGTGCGTCGTTGCCACGTAAAAGGCAACGGATGCGTCGCGAAATCATGAAAACTATGGCCAGCTTCATGTACTAATGTTTGAACGTCATCCGGCACACCAACGGCATTCATGAAGATGAATGGTCGACCGCGAAAGGAGAGATCGGTGCAATAGCCACCCGGCGCTTTACCCGGTCGACTCTCAAGATCAAGCAGCCCCTCATCCGCCATAATGCCAAACCGCTGCCCGAGCTCCGCATCGATGCGCGTAAAGATGTGCCGTGCACGCTCGACAAACGTCTCAACATTCGCAAATGGCTGCAGCGGCTCGGCGATACCCAAATCGACAGTGATGTCCCAGGGCCGCAACGTTTTCACACCTAACGCCTGACGACGATATTCCATCAAGCGCGCAACCGCCGGTGACACTGCCGTTCGCACCGCGTCGTGAAAGCGTGCGCAATCGGCCGGCGTATAGTCAAACCGATGCTTTGCAGCGAAACAATATTGTTGATAATCTGAGAAATCCGCTTCGCGCGCGACTGCGTCGCGAAGCGCAAACATCCTGTTGAATTGATCAACGAAAACGTCGCGCTGCTCGAGGTATGCGGCCGCGCCAAGCCGGAACGCACGCTCACGTTCAGCGCGATTCGACGACTTGAGATACGGCTGTAATTGCGGAATCGTTTTGCGCGTCCCATCCCAATCCACACTGAGCCCGCCGGTCACTTTTTGATAGGCGGCGGACAACTCTTCGATTTGCGAGAAGCGTTCAACATTTGCTTCGCGAAAAATCTCGATATCAGTGCGAAAGCGACGCAACGTTGTTTCGAGGTCTGGGCGCGACCATCCGATGTCGATGAGTCGACGCGCGAGGCGCACCTGCTGCTCGTCCAGCTTAGGAAAGATGTCCATAGAGAAGCGCAAGTACGCCTCCTCAGCCACGGTGTCCGCGGTGTTGCCTGTATAAGCAATCATGGACAACGTGCCAGCTTCGCCAACCAACGTGTCCAATCGTGACCACGTGGCGAGCCATGGTTCGACTTGATCGTTACGGTTTTCCAACGGGATGGCGGCCAACTGATCGTAATACGGCTGCACCTCATTCCAAGTGGCATCACGGAAGGCGTCAGGCGACGAAGGCAAATCAATCATGGTTGTTTGGAAGGGGCTTAGGGTTCCGCATACCGTATGGACCCGCGTCACTCATGTGTCATCACTCCCCGTACGGGATCCAAATATTCTTCACCTGCACGGCCCGCCGCAGGAATTCTCGACCCTCGCCAACCCGTGGATCCAGCCATTCCCGTCCGGTCCACTCCGTCCACGTGCGCTTGAGATTCGAGGCAGACGCCCGTTCGATGGCGGATGCTCCCGCGTGTGACCCAACGTACCACATGGCGCCCACATCATCATGCTCGGCAAGCACTTTTGATAACACATCTCGGGCCCCGGTGACCACGTTAACCACGCCGCCCGGAAGGTCGGAGCTCTCCAATACTGTATAAAAGTCGGTGGCGGACAACGGGTACCGTGGTGACGGAATGGCAACGACGCGATTGCCCGTCGCAATAAGCGGTGCCACCAATGACACCAGTCCAAGGAGCGGATACGGATCCGGACACGCCACGCCAACGACGCCAATCGGCTCGTGCATGGCCAACGCGACGCCGCGAATTGGCACGTTGTGTACCGCGCCGTCGTGCTTGTCCGCCCACGCAGCATACGTGAACAGCCGCGAGATCGAGGCTTCGACTTCCAACGTCGCGTCAGCGGCCGACGCGCCAGTCATGCGCCGAATGCGGTCAGAAAATTCCACACCTCTCGATGAGAGATTTTCAGCGATGTAGTAAAGAATCTGCGCGCGACTGTGCCCCGTCAGTTTGCTCCACGCAGCAGCGGCGTGTGCCGCTTCCACCGCATTGCGAATGTCCTTTCGATTGCCGTCGCCGATTTCGCCGATCGACTGCCCGTGCACATCACACACCGTGGTCGAATACCCAGAGTCAGGACGCGCCTGCTTGCCGCCAATAAACAGCTTCGGCGTGCGATCAATGGTCGGCAATCCGCGCGTCAGCGGCACGTCGTCGACGTCGATGACACTGACCGACGGAAGGACCGGCAACGGCGCGTCGTTCGGTGCGTGCAGGGGCTTGAGATATTCCCACAAGCCTTCGCGTCCACCTTCGCGACCGAAGCCCGATTCTTTGTAACCGCCAAAGCCAGCCGATGCGTCAAGCAAGTTTGTACTGTTAATCCACACCACGCCGCATTGCAGTTTCGGCGCGATGTCCAATGCCAGATTGATGTTCTCTGACCAGACGCTGGCGGCAAGTCCGTACGGTGTGTTGTTCGCTAACGCGACCGCTTCTTCTGGCGTGCGAAACGTCATCGTGACTAACACCGGACCAAAAATCTCTACCTGGGCAATGGTGGCCGAGGGCGCAACGTTTGTGAATAACGTGGGCGGATGAAACCAACCTTCTGACGGCACAGACCACGAGGGCTGCCAGCACGTTGCGCCTTCGGAAACACCTTGCGCGACCAACTGTTTAATGCGTTCGAGTTGCACTGGCGCGACGATAGCACCCATATCGACCGACTTATCAAGTGGCGCACCCACGCGCAGTCGCTCCATCCGCACACGCAGCTTTTCGACCAGTCGATCGGCAATGCCTTCTTGCACAAGCAAGCGCGAGCCAGCGCAACACACTTGTCCCTGATTAAACCAAATTGCATCTACCACGCCTTCAACGACGCTATCTAAATCAGCATCTTCGAACACGATAAACGGACTCTTGCCGCCGAGCTCCAACGAAAGTCCTTTCCCCGTTCCCGCCGTGGCAATGCGAATCGCTCGACCAACGTCGG
>JANYFO010000224.1 GCA_025362635.1 Gemmatimonadaceae bacterium
TGTGTTGGCCTGATACGCGACGTCCTTCAACATACCCACGATTTTTCCGCCCTTGATCTCGTAGAATACTTGACCCGAGAATTGAAAATTGTAGCGTTGATGATCAATCGACCACGAACCACGATTTTTGATGAGAATGCCACGGTCCGTTGCCGATACAATGTCGTTCAGGCTCGTGTCCTTGGCGCCAGGCAGCAGGGAAATGTTGGGCATTCGTTGGAACTGCACGCTCTCCCACGAGTCGGCAAACGAACACCCATGCGATTTTTTCACGCCCGTAAAATTTGAAATCCACGACGCCTGTTCACGCGTGGTTTGGTAGTCCTTGAACATGCCCTTCTCGATGATCAGCCACTTATCAGCGGCGACCCCTTCATCATCCCAGGCAACAAGCGCCAGTGACTGTGCTTGCGTGCGGTCGGCCTGAATGTTCATTAGTTCGGTGCCGTATTTCAGTTTGCCAATTTGCTTATCGGGCGGTGCGACGAAACTTGTGCCCGCATAGTTCGCTTCGTAGCCCATCGCGCGATCAAGCTCGGTGGGGTGACCAATCGATTCGTGAATGGTGAGCCACAAGTTTGTGGGATCGAGAATGAGATCGTAGCGCCCTGGATCAACACTCTTGGCACCAACCTTTTCCACGGCCAGCGCGGCCCACGATGCCGCATTGCCCGGCATATTGAGTGACTGGATGTATTCCCATCCCGCGGCACGCGGTGCCAGTTCTTCACTGTACGATTGAAAGCCACCCTTGCCCGCCGCGGTCGCGTCAAACGACGGACCAACGCGAATGAATGTCTGCGTCGTCTCAGTGCCTTCAGAATTTACATACGTTTTGATCTCGCGCAGCAACTGCAGGCCTGACGTGACAAATCGGACGCCCGGTGTTTTAAGTGCCGCCTCGTTGGCCGCGAATAACAGCGCAACTTTCTCTTCGATCGGCACGTCGAGCGGATCGCGCGTAACGGGCGTCATCCATGTGCCCTTCACCGATGGCGTCGGTGCAAGTTCGACCGGACGCTTTTGCACCGACCTCGCAGCCTTCGCGATACGTGTGGCTTCGCGTGCTGTTTTGACGACGCTGTCCTTCGACATATTGCTCGTTGCGGCAAAGCCCCACGAGCCGTTCACCAGTGTGCGAATACCGATGCCGTACGACTCGGAATCGGCGACACCCGTGATCTGCCGTTCGCGTGTGTTGATGGACTGGCGACGATAGCGCCCGATCCGCACGTCCGCATACGACGCGCCAGCATCTTTCGCCGCGCTCAGCGCTTCCGCAGCAAGTTCCACTGCATAAACATCGGCGTACGTGTCGGCGGCGGGCGCGTGAAGATACGGTGACGCGATCAGTCCTGATGGCGATGCGGACAACAGTCGCGGTCCGGCAAGTGTCGCGGCAGCAGCAGCGGCACCCGAAACCAGAAAATCGCGGCGAGTGGTCATGAGTCGGCCTGAAGAATGTGAGAGAAGCCGAGAGGCTACGATTGGTATTACGCGCTGTCAATCGCAGTGCTGGGAATACACGGAACGCCCGCCCACAGCGTCTTCCCTGCTCGGACGTAAGACTATTGATTGGTCCCAAGCCGCCGTTTCCACCGCGCCCCGCATCCGAGCCCGCATGTCCCCCATTGTTCGCCCCACTGCGCTGACGATATCCGCGACGATCGCTCTTGCGCTCGCCGCCGCCCCTTTGGCCGCGCAGTCCAACGCCGCTTGGAATCCGTTAGAGATTCTGAAGACGGAGACCTACGTCCGTCCTCCCTCCGACGTCGAGAAAATGATTCTCACGCCGCGCACCGACATTTCGTTCTCATCGCCAAGCCCCGACAAGAAGTGGTTTTTGCGCACGACGTCGATGGACCGCGGCGACATCCAAGATTACGGCAAACCGCACATTTATTTGGGTGGATTGCAAGTCGACACGAAAGCGAATCGTGCGCGTTCGCTTACGACCAGCACGCGTCACGGCTTGTCACTGGTCGATCCGCATACCGGCATCACGCGCGCGCTTGACACGCCAAAGGGCGCATCGATTTCCGCGCAGACTTGGTCGCCGAGTGGTGCGTCGGTGGCGTACATCGCCAACTTCGATGAGGCGTCGTATGTGTACGTGGCAGACGTTGCGAGTGGGAAGTCGGTGCAAATTAGTAAAGCGCCGTTGCTCGCCACGCTTCACACCGCGATTGAGTGGACGGCTGACGGAAAAAGCATCATCGCACTCATTGTTCCTGATGGACGTGGTCCGCTGCCGACGCACGGGAAGAACGGTGTAGAGGATGGTCCGCAAGTGCGCCTCACGAACGCGAAAGCGCTTCCACAGGCGGTGCATGCGAGCCTGCTCGAAGATCCACACGATAAAGCGTTGCTCAAATACTTTAGCACCGGTCAGCTCGTCGTCCTCGACGTGAAAACGAAAGCTGTGCGCAAAATTGGTGCGCCAAAAATGATTCGCGCCGTTGATGCATCGGCCGATGGTCAGTATTTTCGCGTCACGCAAATGACGGAGCCGTTTTCGTATATCGTACCAACGTCAAATTTTGGGTCGGTACAAGAGTTGTGGGATGCGACCGGCAAAGTGATCGCGACGCTCAACACGACGCCCCTGCGTGAAGGCGCGCTGCCCGATGGCGTTGATGTGCCGCCCGCAGGTGGTCGTGGTGGGGCGGCGGCGACAGCGGCGGACACCGGCAAGCGCAACATGCAATGGAATCCGGTCGGCCCAGGACTCGTCTATTTACAATCGATATTTGCAACGAATGCAACCACGCCAAGCACGCCAACAACGCCGGCGGTGAGTGGTGCGGCCAGCGGACGTGGTGGACGCGGTGCTGGTGCTCGAGCAGCACGAGCACAGCCCACGAGTGTGCGCTACATGAATTGGCTGCCGCCGTTTGGTCCGACCGACATGAAGATGTTGTACGAAGGGGGACCGGAGCTTGGTACGATCGCGTTTAGCGCTGACACGAAGACAATGTTCGTCAGCGATAGCGGCATGGTGATCGCCATGCACACTGCGGCACCCACGAAGCGATATAACCTGGGCAAGAGCGTCACGCTGCCCGCCGTTGGAGTTGGTGGACGCGGTGGTAATGGTGGCCTGGGTGGCGCAACAAATGACACGGCGTCGACGGGTGCGTTGGCCATGACGCGCGGCCCGAACGGACAGCACTTTGTCATCATCGGTAGCGATGGAAAGACGGTTGCCCTAAGTGGTTCGCGTGCGCCAGGTGCCAAGTGGAGCACACAAGCGCCGCGTCCGTGGCTCGACAAGCTCGACATCGAAACCGGCACGCGTTCGCGTGTGTTTGAAAGCCCGGTTGATGCGTTTGACGAGTTTGTCGCGCCACTGAATAACGACTACACGCAATTCATTTATACACACGAATCACCAACGGTGATCACCGATGCGTATCTGCGCGATGTGACGGCCGGTACGAGCAAGAAGCTCACCAGCAACGTTGACATCGGACCCGGCGTCTCGCACGCAATCGTCAAGCGTTTTCAAGTTGAACGTCCGCGTGACGGCCTCAAAATGTGGGTGGACGTCACGCTTCCGCGCGATTGGAAGCCGGGGACAAAGTTACCGGGCATCATTTGGTTTTATCCGCGCGAGTTCACGTCGCAGAGCGAATATGATCGGTCACGTTTTACCACCAACATCAACAAGTTTCCGGAAGTCCCATCAACGCGTCCCGCGTCGTCGACGAAAATTTGGGTGAGCCAAGGTTACGCGCTCATTGAACCCGACATTCCAATTTTCGGCGACACGGGCAAGATGAACGATCACTACACGCGCGACCTTAAAGAAAATCTTGACGCGGTCCTCGACGCCGTGGTCGACTCAGGATTCGTGTCACGCGACAAGATGGGCATTGGTGGACACAGCTACGGGGCATTCAGCACCGTCAATGCGCTTACGCTCACACCGTATTTCAAGGCCGGCATTGCGGGCGATGGCATGTACAATCGCAGCCTCACACCGTTTGGTTTTCAAAGCGAACGTCGCAACTTCTTTCAGGCGCAAGACACCTACCTCGACATGTCACCGTTCTTCCGCGCTGATAAAATCGCGGGCGCACTGCTGATGTATCACGCCACGGAAGATCAGAATCAGGGTACGGCACCGATCAGCTCCATTCGGATGATGCAAGCACTCCAAGGACTCGGTAAACCCGCCGCGCTGTACATGTATCCGTATGAGGATCACAGCGTGGCGACGTATCAGAGTGATCTCGATTTGTGGGCGCGCTGGCTCGCGTGGTTTGATGTGTACGTCAAGAATCCGAGGAGCGACATGAAAGCGCTGGTGCCGTAGTGAACCGCCGTTTCGCATGTGCACAACGGTTCGTGCTCGCACTCGTTGTGTCCTGCGCATCCGTTGCGAATGCGCAGGCCCCGGCGCTCAACACGCTTACCGTCGCCGAAAAAGCGGCCGGTTGGCGACTGTTGTTTGACGGCGCAAGCATGAGCGCGTGGCGCGGCTACAAGATGGCGGATATGCCGCCCGAGTGGTCTGTGGTGAACGGGTCGCTCACGAAAACGAAAACCACCGAAGACATTGTTACACGCGAGCAATTCAGCAACTTCGAGTTGTTAGTCGACTGGAAGCTTGAGCTGCGTGGGAATTCCGGCATTTTTTATCGCGCAACCGAAGAGCAATCGCGCGTGTATTGGAGCGCGCCCGAGTACCAATTAGCCGAAGATTCCTTAACGCCCGACAGCAAAAACATCATGACAGCGGTTGGCGCCGTGTATGGCTTCTACCCGTCAATTCGAGGCGTTGCCCATCCGGCCAACGAGTGGAATTCAACGCGTATCGTCGTGCAAGGCGCGCATGTGGAGCATTGGCTTAACGGTCGTATGCTCTCACAGTACGAACTGTGGTCTGCCGAGTGGAACCGCAAGTTGCATGGCGATCCGAGTGACACCACGAAGCGGCCACTGAAGTTCGCACCGTACCCGAATTTTGCGCTCGCCAAGTCAGGGTACATTGCTATTCAAGGCGATCACAATGGCGCGCTTTCACTGCGTAACCTCAAAATCCGCGCACTCAAGTAAATCGCTGGTGAATCACGTTTGGTGAATATGTCTCACGACAGCTGTACGAGTGGGAAAGCGAATAACACTCGCTTTCCCACTTTTCATGTCCGTTCAGCGATCTAACTGTCGAATTACAACAGCACTCGGCGCCGCTTCGCCACCAGATGCAGAATGAGCAACAGCACCACCGCACCCACGAATGCCGTGAAGATGACGCCCGGCAGTCCGTTAAACGGCGTGGCGACGCCAAGCTGACGAAAGATCCAGCCCCCCACGAAGGCGCCGACGATACCGACGATGATGTCACCGATGAGCCCAACGCCGCCGACGACCAAAGATGCGAGAACGCCGGCAACCAAACCAACCACAAGCCAGGTGATGAGGTCCATGAACGGACCCTCCCGTTTGAAATGTTTGACCAAAACTCGGTGTGTTGCCCAACAATGGATGCAACGTTCACGCCAATGTGCGCCGGGCTCAGCGAGCTGATCGCTTTTTCGGGACCTTGTCGCCTTCAGCGCGCGCTTCAGAAATCCCAATGGCGATGGCCTGCTCTCGACTCTTCACTTTTCCACTAACGCCGCCTTTCCCGCTCTTGAGCGTGCCGGCTTCGTATTCCTTCATTACTCGGCCAATCTTTTTGCTGGCCTTTGCGCTGTATTTACGCACGCTTTTTTTCGCGGCTTTTTTGGCAGTCATGGTAAATGCCCTCCATACCTGGGGTTAAAAGGAACAGGAGTTTGCTCCGCTACTCTCAGCGCAGGCGAGTGCTCCACGCGGCGACGCAGCAACATGTGCGCGTTGGAGTTGGCGGAGAGATGCGAAGACCTTGTGCTTGCGGAAAGGCGAACTCTCGGGCGATCGTTGCGTGAGATCGTTGCGTTGCACAAAGATTTCAGGATATGCGCATTTTCCGCGCCCGCCCGTTTCCCACACCGATGCCAGCCATGCTACGAATGCCCTCCTCCGTGACCTCGCATCGGGCGTATGGATTCAACGGTCTGTGTTTTATGACGCGACGTTGGTGGTCTTTTGCATTGATGGTGTGTAGCGGACTCGGACTCGGACTTGCACTCGGACCGACGGTCGCGACCGCACAGACACCTTCCGGCAAACTCTCCAGCATTGCACCACCACCAATGTTCAGCGACGCGAATCGCAGGGCAAAACTGGCCAACGCGTTTCCGGACATTGATCGCCTCATGGCCGCGTTTGCCCAACGGTCGACCGTGCCTGGTATTGCGTATGGAATCATCATCGATGGTGCATTGGCGCACGTCGGAGTGTCTGGCTTGCGAGAAGTCGCGTCCAAATCGCGTGTCGACACGTCAAGCGTCTTTCGCATTGCCTCGATGACAAAAAGTTTTACCGCGGTCGCCATCTTGCAGCTGCGCGACGCGGGCAAACTTTCTTTAGATGCACCGGCCGAACGCTATGTACCGGAGCTCGCGAAACTGCGTTACGCTACGGCGGATGCACCGCGTATCACGGTGCGTGATCTGTTGTCGCATTCAGCGGGTTTTCCGGAAGACAATCCGTGGGGCGATCAGCAACTTGCCGCCACGGATGCGCAATTGTCGCAAATGATTTTGCGCGGCATTCCGTTTTCAACGTCGCCCGCCACTGGGTACGAATATTCAAACTTCGGCTTCGCAATTCTCGGTCGTATCGTACAAAATGTCGGTGGGATGCCGTATCCGCTCTACATCCGCACCAAGGTGTTGCAACCGCTTGGCATGACGGTGACCACCCTGCAATCGTCGGATGTCAAACCATCACTGCTCGCGCACGGATATCGTCGACAGGATGACGCGTGGCTGGAAGAAGCGCAGTTGCCCGACGGCGCGTTCGGTTCGATGGGCGGCATGCTTACGTCGGTGAGTGATCTCAGCAAATGGGTGGGGTTCATGCTGAGTGCGTGGCCGGCACGCGACGGACCGGAAACCGGACCGCTCAAGCGATCCTCGCTACGCGAAATGCAGCAGGTCATTCGCTACAATGGCGGCACCGCCGTACGCGATGCATCGGGAACGCCAGTGCTCAGCGCCGGTGGATACGGGTACGGGCTTGGCGCGCGTCAGACCTGCGCGTTTCGAACCACAATTTCGCACTCGGGCGGACTACCAGGTTTCGGCTCAATCATGAAGTGGTTGCCTGACTACGGGGTGGGCATTGTCGCAATGGGCAATCTCACGTACACGAGTTGGGGCACAGTAAGTGATCAAGCGCTTGACATACTCGCGCAAACTGGCGGCATGCAAGTGCGTGCGCCGCAGCCGGCACCGGTGCTGTTGGAACGACGCGATCAAGTGTCACGACTTATTGCGAACTGGAACGAGACGCTTGCGGATAGTCTAGCCGCGATGAACCTGTACCTCGACGAATCAAAACCGCGTCGTCGTGCCGCGATGGAAAAGTTGCGCATGGCGGCGGGCGATAACTGCAAGCCGCAGGGCGACATGGTTGCGCTCAATGCATTGCGAGGTAGTTGGCGCCTGCGCTGCGCAACGGGAGATCTACGGGTGACGATTACGTTAGCACCAACTGAGCCGGCATCGGTACAGTCGCTGATAGTGTCGAGTATGAAGCGCGAGGAAAGTCTCGATGCGCCGCCGGTGTGTCGATAGGCTCCCTCGCTATTTCGGGGACACCATGCGGGAGATGACGAGGGCAGACAAGCCGAGAATTGCGCCCAAACAAGAACCGGTGAGTACCGTTGTCAACCAATGCGCACGCCCCCAACTAACGGCAACTGCAACGAGAGCGCTACCAAAAACTGACGTCACCAAAATGATCGCAACTGTTCGCCGATCCTTGGCGGTGGCGAAAGACAGCTGCTTGAGGAGCACTAGAATGACTACAATCATCAACACAGCAGCGATCATGGTCGTCGGGAAATAAAACGGTGAGCCATCTGATTTCTTCGTGGTCAGCACATCGTGGTATCCCGCCATGCTGACAACACTCTTGATTGCGATGTGCAAAAATTGCGGCCAGTATTATTCAGTCAAGCACGTTCGAATAATCGCAGCCAGTAACGGAAGCTCCGTCGTCACGATGCCAAAGTGACTGCCAGACACATCGTGCATGCGCACATCGCTCACGCGTTTCCATCCGTATATCGACTGCACGTCGGGGTATTCACGCAAAGCATCCGAGACCACCAGATCAACTCGTCCCGGATAAGCGCGCGGCACGTACGCCGAGGCAAAATTCAATTGCGCGCGAAAGGCACGCGTGCCAGGACGCGATTGCATCTCCGCCTTGAACGCGGCGGCAGCCACGTCCCCCAAGGATGGATTGATGTCGCTGTGTGCATGCGATCCGACGGCGACACGTCGCCACGCGCGCTGCAGCATCCGGCCAAGCCACGCCATTTGTTGCGCGCCTGATGCACGGCGGATATGTGCAACGCGGCCGGCGTAATATTGCACGCGCAGGAGCAACGCCGTGCGACGCTCCAATTGCACCTCACCCCGAAACATCACGCGCGCGAGCATGCTCACCAAATATTCTTGAAATGGAATTATCCCAGCGGCCGCAACTGCGTCAACAACGATAAGTCGATCAACGACCTGTCCAGCCGCGCAGAGCTGGCGCGCCATTTCGAACGCGACAAGCCCGCCAATGCAATACCCGCCAATACGATACGGACCATTGGGTTGCGCCACGCGCAATGCACGTACATGCGTCGCTGCAACTTCCGCAATGCTTTGCGGACTGCCGGGTGAGCTTGGGTCGAGTGTTCCCAACACAATGAGCGGCACCTCCGCGCCGATCAGTAGCGCCAAGCGTCGACAATACCACCCACCGCCACCTGCATCACCGTGAACGAACGCGAACGGACGACCGCACGCCGCATCCTGCAGCACAACCAACGGCGGTTCATTGTCCGCGCGGGCCGCCGATTCCAGTATGCGCGCGATGCCTTCAATCGTGCTGTCCGCAAACAACGTTGAGAGCGGCAACCGCCGCCCTCGCACGCGCTCTACCTCCGCCAGCATCTGCACGGCCAGCAGAGAGTGTCCGCCCAGTTCAAAAAAGTCATCACGGATATCGATGGGATGTACGCGAAATAAGCGCTCCCAGATTTGTACAAGGTCGTGTTCAATGGTCGTGCGCGGATGCGCATGCGCTCGCGCGGTGCGCTGCACGGGAGCATCAAACAACGCCAGCGCTCGTCGATCTACCTTCCCGGTAGGACCCACCGGTAACACATCAATCGGCACGAACGCATCAGGCGTCATCGCCGACGGCAGTACGCGTCGGACATGTGTCCGCAGGGTGTCCGGCGACGGCAACGCCCCTTGGCGCGCCACATAGTACGCCACGAGCTGCGTAGTGTCGCCAGGCTCGGCGCGTTCGCCATCCGCTGCAATGTTCCGCACAACGACCGCGCACGCCTCTACGTCTTCATGCGTGGCCACGGCATGTTCCACCTCGGCCACTTCGACACGATGTCCGCGCAACTTGATTTGTTCGTCGAATCGACCGAGAAACTCGAGCGTTCCATCCGCACACCACCGCGCGCGATCCCCCGTACGATACAGGCGATGGCCCACGGCGTGCGGATCAGCAATAAATCGAAGCGCCGTGCGCTCGGGATCGTTGACGTATCCGCGCGCGAGCCCAACCCCGCCGATATACAGTTCGCCGACAACACCGATAGGGAGCAAAGCGCCGCGCTCATCGAGCACGCGCATGACGGTGTTTGCAATGGGTCGCCCGAGTGTGATCGGTGCGTCGACTGTCACGCGACCTGCACTCGACCAAACCGTTGTTTCGGCCGGTCCATACATATTCCAAAGTGCACGTCCTCGCGGCAGCAGTGCGGTCGCAAGTTTGACTGGTAACACTTCGCCGCCACACAGCATCGTGAGGTCGTTGCGTCCGGTCCAACCCGCAGCAAGTAACAAGCGCCACGTTGCGGGCGTCGCTTGCAGCATCGTTGCCTGTGACGCGTCGATCAGCGTCGCGAGACCTTCGCCATCAACTGTTGCTGAACGCGGTGCGATGACGACACGGCCGCCGGTGATCAGTGGTAGCCAGAGTTCAAGCGCCGCGATGTCGAACGACAACGACGTTACCGCAAGCAGCGTATCGTGCGACGTAAACCCGGGCTCACGTGTCATCGACGTCAGCAGATTGACGAGTGCACGATGCTCGACGCCGACGCCCTTTGGCGTTCCAGTGGAACCCGACGTGTACACGACATACGCAAGATTTTCGGCGCGCGCACCAGCGCCATCACACAATGGCTGCGAACTACTTCGCGCGGCCACGGTGTCGTCAAGCATAACCAGCGGTATCGCGTGCGGTGGCAGACGATCGGCAGAACGTT
>JANYFO010000247.1 GCA_025362635.1 Gemmatimonadaceae bacterium
TATTGTCGATGAGATTAAACTCCGCGCTTCCATTCATCGCGCCAACCGGATCCCCTTCTTTCACCTTGTCGCCGAGTTTGACAAGCGGCATATCGACGTCGAGATGCTTGCCGATGAGCCCCTGTCCGTAGTCAATCGTGATGAAGTATTCGTGGCGGCCATCGGTGGTACCACGCGCACCCAGGTCTTCTATTTTCGTGACCGTTCCGGCGGCCCAACTGCGCACGGGAATGCCTTGCTTCGTAGGAATCCACACGTGATTAAGCCCCTCCACGTGACCGCCTTCATGCGCACCGAAGGCACCAAGTCCGTAGATAGGGCCGAGCAAGATATCAGCGAGCGCCACGGGCAAATTTAAGCGTACGGAAGACCCCCAGCTCGGCACTGGCTGCGTGAACACGTTGGGCGTCCACGGAACGGCTCGTGTTGGCGCAATGCCAGTGGACGTTCCATCCACGCCACCAACGCCGTCAGCGTTGCATGCCGTGATGGCGAGGACGAGCATCGCGGTGCAGCAGGTACGCAGCATAGGCCTACAGCCAGGGGGTGGAACGAGAATTGACATCGTTGGGAAGTATCGGCACGTTACGACATGAACACTCATATTCATTGGCACTTATGTCTCGTGCTTGTCACGTCCGCTCTCTCCGCGCAACAACCTACGCTCAAATCACTCGGTACGCTTGATGCGGAATTCAAGGCGCCGTTTACTGACGTTACAAGTGTCCGAGAGCTACGCGATGGACGCGTGATTGTCAGCGATCGTCGTGATCGTGTCGTGCAACGCATTGATTTCAGAACGCAAACTGCATCAAAAATTGGACGCGAGGGTGCGGGTCCGGCTGAGTACAATTTGCCGACGCGACTCTTTGCTGCGAATGGCGATAGCACGTTGTTGGTGGATGTTATGAACATGCGAATGCTCTACATCAAGCCTGATGCGCTACCTGGCGCGGTGTTTGTGCCGGAGTTTGGCGGTGGCAAACGCGTGAACGGCTTGCCATTCGCTGCGGATAATGACGGCGCATTGTACTTTTACGAGGCGCGCTCCGCCGACGGTGGACGCACGCATGCAGATGCGGTGATTTTGCGTTTGGTGAACGGCGCCGCGCATGCGGATACGCTGGCCGTACTTGCGGTGGTGAAAGGGGAAATGTCTGGGTCGAGCACGATGCCCGGCGGACTTATTCGCATGTTCACTAACTTGCCCATGGCGCCGCTCGATGTGGCGGCCGTTGCGCCGGATGGGCGGCTCGCTGTGGTGCGGCACGCGGACTATCACGTGGAGTGGATCGCGCCAAACGGTGTGACGACGAAAGGACCGCCGCAGCAGTACACGCCAATCACGGTATCGGTCGCGGAGAAGGGCGCGTTTTTGAGGACGCTGATTCGGCCGGGCGCCATCATCGTGTTTGGACCGAATGGGGGCACGAAAGACGCCAGTGCCTCAAATCGCGGCAACGCCAAGAAAGTACCTGCTATTCCGTCAGACATTCGCGCATTGCTTGACGACAAAGGCATGACGTGGCCAAGTACCGTCCCGCCATTCTCTGCAAATGCGGCAAATGTCGCGCGCGATGGCACACTGTGGGTGTTACGCACGCGCGCACACGATGATTCCATTCCGACGTACGATCTCTTCGGTGCGCGGGGTCAACTTACGGGACGTATCGCATTGCCGAAAAACACGAAACTCATCGGCTTTGGAAACGGCACCGTCTATCTCTCGCGCAAAGATGCCGATGATCTTGCGTATTTACAGCGGTATCGAATTCCGAAGTAGCGCGCAGCTATTGTTTGCGCGCTGCATGGCGCAGTGCTTCGAGTTCGCGACGAAGGGGCAACCAATACTCGGCGTCGATCGCCATTTCATGTGCTTGCTCTGCAGCGAGCGCCGCGTTGACATCGCCGCCACTGCGCGCCGCGATTACGGCGGTGCGAATAGAGCGGGATGCGGCGTCGGGAACGGCAGCTACAAGTTCGAGCAAAAACGCTGGTGAGCGCAACTCGGCCAACCAGAAGTCCACTTGTGCACGTGAAGCAATGGCGTCACGAGCCGCCGCGTATGATGCATCGACGAGTCGTCGGATCATTGGCCAATCTTTATCGCGCTGCGTTTTCTTGGCGGTTACTAGATCTTCCAACGCAAGCATTTCAATCGCGACCTCGGCACCATGCACATCGGTGGGCAACATTACTGTTGTCCGACGTTCCCAAAGCGTCGCAAAGTCGGCGACGCCGCGCATACGACTCATGATATCGACGCGCAGCGCGCTGCCGCTTTCATCGGGAACGTTGAAGTGCACGGCGTGGCCACGTTCGAGATAGCGCACGTCGAAGGTGGGGACGGCAATTACAGTCGCCTGCAGTGCCTCGAGTGCAGCCGACAGTTTTGGTAACGCATCCGGTGTAGCAAGCACTGCGAGATCAAGATCGCGACTATACTCGGCCGCGCCGTATAACACGCAGGCCTGTCCGCCCATCAACAGGGCGGGAACGTCGAACGTCTGGATCGTAGAAAGGACTCGAAGGATCTGGGTCGGGATCACTGGTGCCTCCGAGCGCGTGGAACCAAGCAGCCAATCGGACTGTCTCCGCCCAGCGTTCTTGCGGCGTGAGACGCATCCAATTGGCGGTCTCCTCTCCGTAAAGATCGTCGAGCGTGACCCGCATCAACGTAACCGTGCGCGCTCAAGCAGCGCACTTTTTCCATCGGTGTTGAGCAAATACACCACGCCGCCCGCGCCAAAGCCCGCCAACGCGCGACCCTTCGGTAGCTGCACGCGTTCCGTCACTTCGCCATTGCGATTGACGACATCGTAGACGACGCCGCCTGATCCGGTCACCGCTGCCGTGCGCGGCAAGATCCACACGTTGTTCTCGAGATCTGCGCGTACCGCACCCGGCGAAACAGATGGCTCATAGTCCGCCATCTTTTCTGGTGGGAGAAAGTCAAATGCGATTTTTAATTTTCGCATGCCGTTCGCCGTGGGAATCATTGGCAAATTTGCAGTCGTTGCGGCCAATTGCTTTTCCAATTCCGGACGAATGGAATCGACCATGAATTGCTTGCGCTCATCAGTCAGACGTTTCCAGTCAAATGGCATCTTCGCTGTCGAGCGTCGCGTGCCATCGCGATCGAGCCAATCGATGTGATAGTCATGCGCGCGCACAATCGCGATCGATCCATCGGTGATCATTGCCCATTCGTCGCCGGTATCGACGGGATTCATGGTGATTTTCATCGTCATGTTTCCCTCCTTGTCTGTGACCATGTTCATTGAGCCGGGCTTGAGCACCTTCATCGTGATCAGCGTGTCCACTTTGCGCGTATCGAAATCCGCGCGAACAATGGGCGCAGAATCTGGTTGCTCAGGCATCGAAAATGTTGGCGCCGCGCCCGGCTCGGGCAGCTTGGGCAAATTCACGATAACGCCTCGGTACACAAGCCTTCCTTTGGCATCCATTACTGGGGTGCCAAACACGATGCCGCCGCCCAAGAAAAACGCATCGCGCGGCTTGGGTAGCGCCATCACATGTGCCACTTTTCCCGTCGGATCGAGCACGAGCAGAGACATCGAAGACATGTCGACGTACAACGTCGAGTCCCCGGTGTAGCTGATGAGCTGCGCGGACGGGAGGGAAACCGGAACTGCGGCGTTTGCGCCGCCGTTGCTCGCTGAGTCCATCACTACTCGGTACGACTTGAGCGATTCGTCGAAAAGCACCACACGATGACGCACGATGTCGTTGACGAGCACTTTGCCTGTTGACAAGGCGCGAATCGCGACGCGCGGCCCGAGCGAATCTGTTGAAACGGCAGTGATAATGCCGAGTGGTCGTGTCACTACTTTTTGTTGTGCAAATGCGGAGTTGGCCAACGCGAAGCAGGCAGTGCTCACAAGAAACAGAAACTTGCAACGGTTCAACATCATTACGTGTGCTCCATAACGGGTCAGGCGTTCATACTCGAAGTGGAATATAAAGCGGTATCCTCGTGCTGAGCTTTTTACGCAGGAACGGCGCCCGTGAGAGCGCCGTTCGGTGGCGTGAGATTTTGACGGTCTCTCGGTGGTGCTTACTGCGTCGCGCGCGCCCCGCCGCCGGCAATGCTCGAACGTTCGAGATAGAACCCGGTCGTGCGATCTCCACTCACCAGATACAGTACACCGTTCCGGCCAAAGCCCACGATTGAACGCCCCTGCGGAACACGCACGCGCTGGAATAGTTCGCCGCTTTTGTTCACCACGTCGTAGACCAGTTCCCCTCCCTGTGATTGCGCCGACGTCGTGGGAAGAATCCACAAGTTGCCATCAAGGTCCGCACGCGCCGCACCAGCGCGAATAGCGGGATAGTAGTCCGCGATTTCTTTTAGTGGCACGAACTCGATTTTCGGCGCGCCCATGCTCATGGCTTGCCCCGGTGGGCCGCCGCCCATCACCGCACCACCCATGGCACCGCCACCACCACCACCGCCGTCGCGATGAATTTCGATTGCTATTGCGCCGCCGCCACCACCACCACCGCCGGCCGACATCGCACCGTCACCAAACGTCATCGTACCCGGCGTTGCATTGCTCGCCGTCGACTTCATTGCCGTTTCCATGACAGTCCGCGCAGAATCAACAAGCTGTTGCTTGTTCTCGTCGGTCAATCGCTTCCAATCAAACGGCAGCTTCGCTCCTCGAGACACCGTACCGTTCGCATGAAGCAAATCGACGTGGTAATCATGCCCGCGCACAAAGGCGAGCGTTCCGTCAGAGAGCACAGCCCAATCATCAATCGTCTGCAGCGGATTGACGACCATCTTGATCTGGAGCTTGCCGTCGGGCCCTTGATCCATATTCATTCGCGTTCCGCTCGACAACTTCACGCGACCGACAGTGTCGACTTGTCGCGTGTCAAAATCCGCGCGTAGAATTGGCGCCGAATCAGGTGGTTGCACTGGCGCGACCTTGACGCCCGGCAGCTGCGACGCAGTCTGTCGAATCATCTGTACGCCGCGGTACAGCAACCGCCCCTTGTCGTCAACGTACGCCTGACTACCACCGAGAAAGCGTAAGTCACCGGGCCTTGGTGCGGCCATGACGCGCCCCACCTTGCCGTTCGGGTCGATCACCAGCAGTGATGATGAAGCCGCATCCACAAAAAGCGACGAATCGCCCAGATAGGCGATGAGTGGCGCCGGTCGCGGACCGTAACTGTTCGCCGCACCCGCCGCTGAGTCAATCACTACGGTCGACGTCGCGAAGGATTTATCGAGAAGCACCAGTCTGCGGCGGCCCGCGTCATTCACCAACACCGCGCCACTCGGCAATTGACGAATGCCGAGAATGGCGCCAAACGATTCGAGCGTTTTTGCCGACGACGGTGCGAGCGTCATCATCGGCACCTTTTGTTGCGCGATAGCCGGTTTCACGACAAGCACCAACGCGATACCTGTTGCGATCAAAGCAGCTCGTTTCATGACTCGTCTCGTTGATGTCATCAGTGGGGAAAGGACAATTGCTACGCGAACAGTGACCGATTTTCGAAATTTGTCACGCTGGCAGAACAGAAGGTTGCTCCGCGCTAGCGAAACATGAACGGGCTGATATCGCCCGAACTGGACGAACGAAGAAATTTGAGCACGCGGGTGTCGAGATAGTTGGTGATTTGCGACGGCAGTTTTCGCTTCTGCGCCGAGGTGAGCAGTTTCTTCACGTCGGGCACAATTTTCAGGAGATAATCCACGGTGACTTCCCGCGCGGTCACGTAGCGATCATACGCTTCGTTATGGCTGTATCGCTGTGGCACTGTCTCGAGATATCGCGACACCGGCGTCCACACAGAATCGGCAAACTGCGTGAACTTGCGACTTAACGACGCCAAACTATCGGCCTGCTTCCGCGTGAGTTTCAACGAATCCTGCTGCGTAAGAATGAGCGTCATCGGATTGGGAATTGAGCTCGAGCCAAGCGCCTTCAAATTGGCTGCAGTCTGCTTGGAGCCTGGTCGTCCGCGACCCATATCGAGTCGTTGCGTGAGGAGTTGACGCTCGCGCGGCGCCCCAATGTCAAAGCCGAACGACAGACTGGCGTACGCCGGCGTGCGATTCACGGACTGCTGCGGTCGCGTTGACCCAAAGCGTTGATTCACCTCGTATTTATAACGTTGCGCTGCCGTATCGAAGCCGCGCACAAACAACAAACTTTGATCGGGTGCTATTTCTTGTCCCCAACCTTTCGCGTTCTTGCTGCCGTTTACTAAAAGATCAGCAATCCCGAGCGGATTCGTAAATGCCAAATTAATTGTGAGGCGTTTTGGCAAACCAAGTTTTTGTGGATTGAAGTTGATGTTCAAATTTGTCGTCGTCACCCAAGGCGCTTGGCAACTGCCGCGCGCAGCGAGCTGATTGAGCTGCTTGCTTAAACACTCCCGTGTTGCGGGCGCACCGCTTTGCAACAGTGTTTGCATGCTGGAGCGCAACGCAGGATCGCCATTCTGTGCCGACGTGGACGCGGGATCGAAAACGTACGCGCGGTCATTGAAAAATCCGCCGTCTCCATTCACGTCACCCGCAATAAGCGGCGTAAAGCGCTGACCCGATTTCACCATCACCGCAACATTAAAGTACATAAAATCAAACAGCGGAATACTGCTCCAGTTCAGCTGCAGTTGATGGCGTCCACTTGCGAGGTGTGCACCCCATTCCTTCGTGAACGGATTGCTCACGGTACTCGAAAAACCGTTGTACTGATCGCGCACATCGAGTAACGAGTACGTGAGCTGCCATTTGAGATATTTGTTAGCCGTAACCGGCACGAGCTTGAGTACAAGATTTTTGGAGGTCGAATGCAAGTCCGACGATTGCAACGTGACGCGTTGAAACGCCGTGTTTACTCGCGTACTTGCCGACGCAATACTACCGGTGAGTGGCACGATCGCGTTGGGTAGCGCGAACACCGGGCGGCCCAATTCATTGTCTAACGTAAAGCGCGTGATGGGATTGAGGTTCAAGTCCACAGCACTGCCTTGATTGATGTTCCACGAGTACACCGCCTGAATGCCCAGCACCAAACGGTTGTCGAGCACGGGTGCGGTCCAGTCGACTGCACTGCGAATCGAGCGTGGTTGCTCGTAGTGCGCGTCAAATGCACTGACACTCGGCGCACCGGTAGAGAACACCGTACCCGACGTTCCATCGGCACAGCGCGTTGGCAACGTACCGAGATCGGCAAGATACGCGTCCCAAGCGGGCGTTGGCGCGGCCAGACCAACACACAAAATAGTTTGGGTGGAGTTGGGCAATCCGGTGTTTACAACCGCGCCGTTGATAAGCGTCGCCGGTCCAACATTTTGAAACACGCCCGCGCCTGCATGGATGACGGCGAGCGGCGGTCGAGCCGCGCCCGGCACGAAGGCAACTTGTGGCGAATTCCCGTACGTCCACTGTAGACCCACGCGCGGACTGACGTACACTTTGTTGGGCACGTTGTCGTTGTCGATGCCAAACGCGCTCCGCACCGCCGCATTGTTTTGCGGCTTGTATAAAAAGTGGTTGCCGTCGAGGCGCACGCCGTATTGCACTTGCACGCGTGACGACGGACGCCATGCGTCACCTAAGGAAACGCCTCCAGAAATTTGGTCTGTCGCACCCGTGATGCTTTTGAGCGTGCGCGAATAGCTCGCCGGAAGCCCGGCATCGAGATCGGCGAGCGAATTGAACGTGAAGGAGCCGAGCAGGTTGGCGTTGGCCGCACTGTTATTGTGCTCGCGCGAAATATTTGATGTGAGCTTGAGCGTATGCTTGCTATCGTTGCTGTACCACGTGAGTTGATTGCTCAGCTGGGCCGCTTCGGTGAGTTGGGATACCGGCGACTGACTGCCTCCAAACGACAGCGCGCGAATTGACGAGGTGCCGTCATCCATCATTGAATTCACGCGAACACTGCCCGACGGAAACTGAAGAAACGGGGTGCTCGCGACGTGCTGTACAGACACGCCCAACGTGGACTGCGAGAGCACACCAAACCAGAAATAATTGGAGTGCATCAGTGACGCACTGCCGAAATAGATCTCGTTATTGTTCGTTCGCGTGGGAACAGTCGTAAGCAAACTTCCGCCGCCAAAGCCACCAAGCGTTGGTTGTGTGTGACTGTAAAATCCGTTGGTTCCTATTGTGAATGAGTGGCCGGTGCCTGATGAACTGGGCATCAAGTCCACATTGGCTTGAACACTGACTTGATCGGTCGCATTCAGACTCGGTGCGCTCGCGACCGACACAGGAACGCGCTTGCCGTTCAGAATGCCGAGCAAGCGGGTGACTGAATCACTGGCAACGCCAGCGGCCGCCAATCCAAGAGGGCTCGCGTTGAGCAATGTAAGGGCATCTGAGAACCGACGCTGTAGCGAGTACGACGTATTGTAAAATCGCTTGTCCATGGTGATCGGTCCGCGCGCACTGCCGCCGTATCGTAACGTCGTAGACTTTTGACCGGTCGAATCCGCATTTTCATCCGTCCACTGCAACTCCGGCGCGGTCCCGTATCCACTTTGATTGCGAAACGAGTAATTCGAGCCAGGAATAGACGAGATCGAAATCTGTGCGCCGCTAAATCCACCGCGCGACACATCCCATGGAAATTGATTGAACGAGAGGCGCACCTGTGCATCTGGCGGCAGCGCATTGATGCCTGATCCGACACCGTTAAACGTGGTGTTGTTTTGATCGCCAGAAAGGCCAAGTGCGGAAAACATGTCCGATGCGCCGTCCATTCCCGGAATGAGTTGGATACCGGGTATCGTCGACGCCATGGCCGCCAGATTTCCTGCTTGATCGGGTGGTACCGCGGCACCATTCACGAGTGATCGATCACCGCCACCAACATCGGTGCCCATGCTGTTGCGATTGGGCAACGCGCGCGCGCCATTCGCCGTGATGTTAACGGCATCGAGGGTTGCGATGGACGAGGACAGTTTTGTATCCGCGAGCATCACCTCTTCTTCGCCGATTTTCTTGATTTCGAAGCGTTTCGGGAGGAAGCCGAGCGCTGCGTACTCCAGCCAATAGTCACCTTCTCCATTCACGAAAATGATGGTGAAGCGGCCATTGCGATCCGATTTCGCGGCCTTGGTCACGCTGCCGCTATACGAAATTGCGCGCACCTGCACATTGGGAACTGGTTGGCTATCGGGGCCGATAATGCGACCACGAATAATGTCTGACCCTTGCTGCGCTGAGAGTAGTGCTGGGACAAAAATTATGGCGAGACAGCCTACCACGGCGGCGTACAGGATACGGCGAATTTTCACAACAGCTCTCCAACACGCGTGAAGTCAATACAGCATAGTCTGGCGCAACAAGTACGCAGTAACGCATAAAAGGTTACCAGTTGCGCACTGGGGTCATTGTTAAAATCGCGCGCTGAGCCCAAGGCCGGCCCACCGTCCACGTATAGGGTCACGAAACGCATCGGTACTACCGACGCCGGCGGACCGACCCCGTCGTCCAATCACGCGTCCCGTGCTCTGTTGCACCGAGGATGACACGGCACCGCTCACAGCCCCAACTTCCGGTGTCAAAGTGAATATCTTTGCGAAAGGAATGTCAACACTGAGGCTGCTCGCGAGACTCCACGCGCTGGCCGAGAGTGACGTCCGCGCGCGTTGGGTGCCTTGCAACACCGATACCTCCGCACCGCTCGACTCGTGAAGCACCGTCACGCTCGGCGACCACGTGGCGGCACCAGTTTGCGTAAAGAGCGAACCACTGAGACCAACAAACGCGCCGCTTGGAATTAATCGCGTTGGCTGATCATTACGCACGTTGTTGAACGGACGCGAATAGAATGCATTGCTGACGAACCACCACCGACTGGCTTCGTCAATGCCACCGGAAAAATCCGCACGTACACCTGCCGAGCCACCGCCGGCAAATTGATTACGACCGCCCAGTGAATCCGCATTGCTGTAACTCAGATTGAAACCGATGGCGAGCTGTCGTTCGCTGAGTAACGCGTTGATCGTCGCCGATCCGTGCGCCGTTGTCCCTTGCCAATACGTCGCACCAAGTCCGACAGGCCGAGCTTCTCGCTCGAGCGCTGCTGCGACACCCAATACCACCTCGCCAACCGGAAACGAGAAGATTCCGCGCACACCGACTCGAGCTGGCACGCCGAGCGATTGGCTGGACAAGTCGAGGACCGAGGTATTCACCGCGCTAATCGCACGAATGGCGAGCGTGTCAAGCATGACGGGCGAGCTGCCCGTGCGGCCATACACGCTCAGCGTGTCACCTGCGCGCAGAAGCAAATCCGCGCGTGCAACGAGTGGCGTCCACGCACGGAGCTGTTCGGCAGGCGAGTGAAGCTGTACAGGTTCCCCCGCAAGATTTAATGCGAATCTTGGCGACGTTAATTGCCATGAGAAAGGTGCGACACGTTCCGCGACATCGATCTTTCCGACCGCGTACGAACGCGCAGTTGTCGAGACGGTGAGTGTTTGATGGACACCCGTTGCCTGACCAGTGTCTGGTTGGACTTTGGTTTGTGCAGACAACCACGGCGCTGCGATCGTCAGCAGCGCCGTCAGACAAAAAGGCCATCGCACGATCACGGCTGCGCTCAGTTTTCGTTACCGGCGGCTTTCGGACGCGGGTTTGCGGTACGCCAAGCTTTCAGCTGCTGCGCGGCCGTTTCTTTTGCGAGCGTACCGGCTTTCACACCATCATGTGTGGCTTTGAGTTCAGCATTCAGGGACGTCTGCCACGCCCTCTGCGCGTCGGTAAGACTGGCGTTGCGCGCTTCACGCTTTGCTTTGGCCGCAGCGATTGCAACTTTGCGCTGTTCGGGCGTCATGGCCTTGAGCTTCTCACGCATTTCGGCGCGGCGTTCTTGTGCAGCGGCCGGGTCGCGCGTACCAGATGTTGCTTGGGCGTTCGCCGATGAAACGCCGAGGATCGTCGCTGCGAATGCCACGATACTCATAAATTTGTAGCGCATGAACGATATCTCCGATGGATGAACAGCGGGTGAAGAAGGCGACGACGCGGCTGCGGCAGCCGCTTTCGTATTCCGCACTTTGGTAGACGCGCCATGCACAATGAAGTTAACTGTTACCTCGCCCCTGAAGGCGGGTGGTCAATGACAATACTGAGCCCAATGTGGGACGAACCTTGCCAGAGAGCTCTCCCTGCAGCAACGTCGTACGATCATTTTCCTTTTTCTCGACAGCCCGCATATGAGACTCTTCGTCGCACTGCTCGCGTTGCAGCAGCCCCCAGCGCAACCGCAGGACATCGCGCGCATCATTGTCACGCCGGCAAGTCGCACGATGATTGCCGGTGATACGCTACGGCTGCGTGCGGAGGCGCGCGACGCGCAAAATAGCGTCATGACCGGCGTGACCTTTCGCTATCGACTCGGCAGCGGTGCGCGTTTCGAGGGGCGTGTTGATTCGCTGGGGTTGGTCACGGCGGGTTCGACGAGCATTCTGCCGATCACGGTGACGGCGACGTCAGCGACGGCGCGACCAAAGTTTGAAGTAATTGACATTCGTGTGTTACCGGGTGCCGCGGCAATGGTAAACGTCGAGCCGGCGACCGCGAAAATGGTTGCGGGTCAAACGCTTCGTGCAACCGGGCGCGTATTTTCAGTCGCCGGCGATAAGCGCACAGATCACGTGGTGTGGTCAAGCGCGAATGCGAAGATCGCTACGGTGAATGATGTTGGACTGATCACCGCCGTTGGACGTGGCACGACGGTTATTCGCGCGTCGGTCGGAAGTGTCACCAACTCGTTGCCTGTGACGGTGGTTGCCGGCATGCTCGGCACGTTGACGATGACACCGGGTGACGTCAGCGCAAAAACGGGCGACGTGCTGCGATTTGCCGTGCGCGCAAAGAACACCGTCGGTCAGCTGGTTGCGGGACTAACACCGACGTGGAGTTTTGCGCCCGGACACGGTACCATCGATGACGACGGCGCGTTTGTTGGGTATGAAGCGGGCGAGTATACCATCACCGCTTCGTTTGGAACGCGCAGTGTGCAGTCAACCGTCACGCTTGCCGAACGTGATGTGCGTCGACCGTTATCGCTTGTGGGGCGGTTGTCGCGTTCGCGATTCAGCACCGAAGAAGTCTGGATTCACCCCGATGGCACGCACGCGTACCTTGGCTCTGGGTCAGGTGGGGACGTGTTGTACGCAATCGACATTAGCAATCCGGCCAATCCCACGGTCACCGATTCGGTGATTTCCAACACACGTCGCGTCAACGATGTGATGACATTCCCCGACGGAAAGTTTTTGGTGTTCACGCGCGAGGGTGCGAGCGATCGGAAAAATGGCATCGTGATCTGTTCGCTCGACGACCCCGCGCATCCCAAGGTGATTGCGGAATTCACAGATGGCGTGACTGGTGGCGTGCATTCGGCCTTTGTAAACAAACAGGAAAAGTTTGGCACGTTCATTTATCTCACGAATGATGGCACCGGTGCATTGCACGTGCTCGATGTGAACGATCCGTATCATCCGAAAGAAGTGGCGCGCTGGAAAACGGAAGGACGTCCTGACGCTGGTCGGTCGCTGCATGACATCGACATTCGTGATGGATTGTTGTACGCCAGCTACTGGAACGATGGACTTGTGGTGCTTGATATCGGGAATGGCGTGAAAGGTGGTTCGCCGTCAAAGCCCGTGATGGTCTCGCAATACAAGTACGATCTCAACGCGATGTACAAGCAGGTTGAAGTAGACGGTGGGCCGGGCTTCATTCGCGGCACGCACACCGCGTGGCGGCACAAGAACTATGTATTTATTGCAGACGAAGTGTTCCCCGCCGCGTATCCGAAGGGAACAAAGGACGCCGCGGCCAGTCGTGCGTATGGTCGCTTGCAAGTGCTCGATGTGTCTGACATCGCGCATCCAAAACCAGTCGCGTGGTACGAGCCTGAATACGGCGGTGTACACAACGTGTGGGTGGCCGGTGACACCTTGTACATGGGCGCTTACAACGCGGGGTTTCGTGTGTTCGACATTTCCGGCGAATTGCGCGGCGATTTGCGCGCACAGGGTCGGGAGATCGGGCATCTCAATACGGCCGACATGGAGGGACACGTCAAGAACTCCGCGATGACGTGGGGCGTGGTGGTGAATCCGAAAGACAACCTCGCGTACGTGAACGATGACAACAACGGCCTGTGGATCATCAAGATTGAACCGAAGCCCGTGACAAAAATCGTCCCGTGAGTTTCGGTTATCTGCGGCTCGGTGCCGCACTATTAGTTGCCTGGGCACCTGCCGCTGTCGCGGCGCAGACAGCGCCAACGCGTGACTACCTTGTGTTGGTGGCGAGTGAGTCAGTCGATCGCGTGGCGCTTGTTCGTTTTGGCGCCAGCGGCGCGCACATTGAACGTGAACGGTACGTGGGTTTCACTCCCACCGAGGTCGCGGGTCCGCACGGAGTCGCAGTGTCTCCCGACAAACTGCATTACTTCGTGAGTACGGCGCACGGCACGCCGTTTGGTCGTCTCACCAAATACAACACTGCCACGAACGACGCTGAAGGCAACGTGCTGCTCGGCGATTTCCCCGCGACGGCACAAGTATCTCCCGATGGGTTCTATGTATTTGTCGTGAATTTCAATCTGCACGGCGACATGGTGGCAAGCGATGTCTCGGTGGTGTCGGCGAATGAAATGGTAGAAATCGCCCGTATTAAAACATGTACCATGCCGCATGGATCGCGCATCAGTAGTGACGGCAGCAAACATTACTCCGCGTGCATGATGGACGAAGAGCTCGTCGAGATTGATGCGCGAACCCTCAGTGTCAGTCGACATTTTTTTCTGACGACTGGCAAAGAAATGGGCACGATCGGTGCGCCGCCTATTCGTGGAGCCGCTGCGCATGCGATGCAGGACATGGGAGGGCATGGCATGGAGCCTCCCAAATCCGGTGACATTTCGTGTTCGCCCACGTGGGCGCAACCATCACGCGACGGCACACGAGTATGGGTGGCCTGCAATAAATCCAGTGAGATTGTGGAGATCAACACGCGATCGTGGTCACTCGTGCGCCGAATACCCGCTGGTCCGGGCGTCTATAATTTGACGGAATCGCACGACGGCACGCGGCTCCTGGCAACGAATAAGCGTGACGCGTCGATCTCAGTGTTCGATGCGACAACGGGCAAAGAGCTCGCGCGTATTCCGACCACGCGCAAAGTCGTGCATGGCGTGGTGGTGTCAGACGATGATCGCTATGCGTTTATTTCGGTGGAAGGCATTGGGTCAGAACCTGGCACGGTCGATGTCATCGATCTTGGTGCATTAAAAAAAGTGGCGAGTGTTGATGTGGGTCAGCAGGCCGGTGGTATTGATTTTGTTCGATCGGAACCTGTGCGGCGATAGGTTGCCGCTCACCTCCAGCGGAGCGGAGGCGGGCAGGCCTGCGCGCGCACCTGAGAAATAGTCACCATCACGATTACGTTACCGAACGTCGCGCGCTACGCAGAATTTCAGCCGACCGTTCTAGAGCCACTCGCTCTTCTGGTGCAAACGCAATCGGCACCACACCAATGGCACCGCCAACGTCAACAATTGTCGGTAACGACAGGGCGACCCCATCAAAGTCTGAGGAAGCATCTTGCACCCGCGACACGGTGTGCACGCAGCGTTCGTCACGCAACATTGAGCGCAACAGAGACGCCGTAACTAGTCCAATTGCGTGATTTGTCGCGCCCTTACGCTTGATAATTTCGTACCCCGCACGACGCACATGCTCCGCAATTTCCGCTTCACGTTCACGACGCCATCCTCGCCACTCGCGAAGTGCCAGACCACCAACCTGAGCACTCGACCAAAGCACCACTTCCGAATCTCCATGTTCGCCAACAACGTGTGCGTGCACTGAACGTGGATCAACCCGCAACTCTTCTCCGATTGCTTGACGTAACCGGGCCGTGTCAAGCATCGTGCCGGTTCCGATTACTCGCGCTGCGGGTAACCCGGAGTGTTCCATCACGATTTGCGTGAGGACATCCACCGGATTAGACACCAACACAACCAATCCGCGATAGCCGCGCAATCGATCGCCGATATCGCGCATGACGCGCGCGTTGTCCAGCAACAAATCAAGACGCGACTCCGACGGTTTGCCATTCCGGCCTGCCGACAGGACAAGCGCGTCTGTCGCGAGCAGTTCATCGAATGGCACCGCGCGTATGCTTGCCGTTGGATAGAACGCAGCGCCCTGCATCAGATCCATCGCTTCACCTTCTGCGACATCGTCACGCTGGTCAGACAACAGCAGTGCATTGGCCACGCCGCCATGAAGCAGCGAAATGGCGATGCTTGTGCCGACGCGACCAGTGCCGAGAATACCGATGGTGAGTGTCACGTCGTCGCGAGTAAAGGTGTTTTGAGCGCTAGGTCGTGAGCACACCGCGCTCTGCAAACTTGACCGCTAGGGCTCAACACTGAGAAATCCGATCGCACCCTTCTGTCCGTGACCGAACCCATGGTTTACAAACGGAAACTCACCAACGACATCGCAGACCAACTCGAAACACATGCCGCCACCGGCAGCAACGCTCCACGTTTGTACGCCGCGAATCGCGTTACCAGGTGGCGCGCCCAGATACACGGTGTCGAATTGTTCGCCGACGACGTGGAAGTGGCATGGATGCGTAGGCCCAGCGTTCACCACCCAAAAGCGCACCCGATCTCCCACTTTCACGCGGATTGGATCGGTCACGTATTGACCTGGGCGCCCGTTGAACGCGACGAAATCCGGCATCGTGGTCAACATCTTGGCATAGTCGAACGCTCGCACGCCGTTGACGGCGTCCGCGAGATAAAATTCGCTCTGCACTAGCACAAATTCTTTTGCGGGCGGCAACGGCGTTCGTGGTGATACGATCAGCGCGCCGTACATTCCCGAACCGATGTGCATGAGGACCGGCGCGGTGCCGCAATGGTACATAAACGCGCCGGCCCACTTCGGTTTAAACGTGAAGGTGACTGACTCGCCTTTTGCTACGGAGCGGAATGCCGTTTTTGGATTGATTTGCGCCGCGTGAAAATCCATGGAGTGTGGCATCACCGACTCATTGGTCAGCGTAAATTCGACGGTATCACCGACGCGGCAATGCACGAGAGGACCAGGGAGCGTTCCTTCAAACGTCCACGCAGCGACGACCGTCGAAGCGTTGATACGCACCGGTACATCTCGACTACGCCAATGCAGTTGTACGGACCCACTCGGATTTAATGGCGGGAGTGTAGGATCGTATCGCTGAAAGAGCGCCGTCGATGCGAGCGGTGCAGTGCCAACGGCGGTCGAGACGTCACTGGGCGGCGCGTTCTTGAGCACCGCTGAATCCAGTTTGCTATTTGAGTTGAGCGGAGGCGGAGGCGTGTTACCGCTCGACGGCGCGCGGAGCTGCGTGCTGTCACGCGTGC